>JBJEPO010000057.1:0-16570 GCA_051881275.1 Eubacterium sp.
ACGTAATCGTTAGGCGTAATTTTAACCTTTCTGTGCTCGGCAAATGCAATTTTTGTAAGCGCCGACATAGGCTCGCCCTGTGAACCGGTGGTTATAATTACAAGCTCGTTGTCAGCGTATCTGCCGATGTGGTCAATGCTGATAAGAACGTCCTTGGGAATATTGAGATACCCCAGCTCTTTACCTACCTGTACAAGATTTTCAAGGCTTCTGCCCACAACTGCAACCTTACGCTTTCTGTCCTTGGCAACGTCAATAATCTGCTGTACACGGTGAATATTTGACGCAAAGGTAGCAACAATAATTCTCTTGTCCTTTGCCTGTCGGAAAAGCTTTTCAAAGCTTTCACCAACATTTTTCTCGCTCATTGTGTTACCCGGACGCTCTGCGTTTGTAGAGTCGGAAAGCAGAGCCAAAACGCCTTTTTTACCGTATTCGGCAAATCTTGTAAGGTCAATCATATCACCGTCAACAGGCGTTGTATCAATCTTAAAGTCGCCTGTTTGAATAATAGTTCCTGCCGGTGAAGTGATGGCAAGACCCACAGCGTCGGGAATTGAATGGTTAACGTGTATCAATTCCACTCTAAAGCTGTTAAGAGAAATTGTGTCCCCTGCCTTAACCTCAATCAGCTTGGCGTTTTTGAGAATTTTGTGCTCGTCAAGCTTACCTTTGATAAGTCCGATAGTAAGCTTTGTGGCATAAACAGGAATATTTACCTCTTTAAGAAGATAGGCAAGTCCGCCGATATGGTCCTCGTGACCGTGGGTAATTATAATTCCGCGTAATCTCTGGGCGTTGTTTTTAATATAAGTGAAATCCGGAATGACCATATCAATGCCCGGTAGCTGGTCGTCCGGAAAAGCAAGCCCGCAATCAACGATAAACATATCGTTGTTATATTCATAGACGGTCATATTCTTGCCGATTTCATTCATACCGCCTAAGAAAGAAATCTTGACATTTTCTTTGCCCTTTTTAGCAAAATGGGAAGATTTCTTCGGTGTCTTTTTGTGCGGGGTATAACGTCTCGTAGAATTCCGTTTTCTTGAGACGCCTTGTGAAGACACCTTGTTTTCTGTTGTCATTTAAAAAATAACCTCCGTAATATAAAATTTTTCCGTATTCATTCAAATATATATAATAAAGTATATCCAAAAAATTGTCAAGTAAAGTAACTGCTATATTGATTATTAACAAAAAGGGTGGTAAAATATGCAATGCAGAAATATTATTTTAAGGATGAAATATGAAAAAGATTGATATATATACAGACGGCGCATGCAGCGGAAATCCCGGAAAAGGCGGATGGGCGGCGGTGCTTGTTTATAATTCTCGGGAAAAAGAGATTAGCGGCAGTGATAAAGATACTACGAATAACCGTATGGAGCTTACTGCCGTGATAGAGGCACTCAAAGCGTTAAAGGAACCCTGCCAGGTAACTCTCACCACCGATTCAAAATATGTCTGTGACGCAATTAATAAAGGTTGGGTTTATTCCTGGAAAAATAATAACTGGAAAAAATCCGACAAAAAGCCTGCGCTGAACATTGATTTGTGGCAGGAATTACTTGAACTGCTGAAGATTCATAAGGTTAATTTTGTATGGGTGAAGGGTCACGACGGACACAAATATAACGAAAGGTGCGACCGCCTTGCAGTAGAAGAATACAACAAACTATAAAAAGCGTGCTTCGGCACGCTTTTTAGTTTATGATATTGTCTTTAAAGATATAAAGCAACGAGGTTTTTGCATTAACAATTTGATTTTTTGATGTAACAAACGACAGAATGAATAAGAAAAACGGAACTGCCGTAATAATAATTCCTATCGGGACGGATAAAGCTTCTTCTATAATAAAGAAAACAGCCATAAATGCAAAGAAAACAAAAAGGATAAAAAAGATAACCGCCGATATTAAAAATTTATAGTTTTTGCAGTTTACATTAATATTAGTACCGCCGTCAGTCTCGGCAAAATTTAACTTGTTTACCGGCATAAAACGATACATAAAGTCACTTGTATTTTCAAGCTGACGTACGCAGTACGTATTACCGCTTTTTGTGCCTGAGAAAATCTTTGAATTATCGGAATTAAGAATGATTGTTGACATTGAATATCCCTTAGATTCCGTATTGCCAAAATTCCTATCAAATTTTTCTGTTGCCTCAATTAAGGGCAGATTTACTTTGATTGTATAATCAGTAGTAAAAACCGACATACTGCACCTCTTACAGTGAATTTTTGTCTATGGTTGCTATGCCTACTCCCATTTTTGAGCCGTTCAGCATAAACTGCTTTGCCTGCTTTTGAAGAGTTGTATTTTCTGGGTAGGAGGATTTGACGAGTCTTCTTTTGCCGAAAATTCTTTCAATAGCCTGTGAGTCCTCTCTTACAGAATAAGCAATGTCAAACAGAGAGGCAAATTTGATAATATTGCTATCCTCTTTCATAAATTTAATGTTATCCTGATACAAAAGCCAGCTTTCGCAGAAAAAGTATCTATATTCAAAATCAGCGAAATACTTATCAAAGAAATCAACTGCAAATTTCAATGACTCCCTGCAATCATCAAGCAGGAGCTTTTCACCTTGAGGTATATGTACATAAATAACATTATCCGAAAAATTAATGGGAAGCTTTTTGTAATTCAAGGTTGGATTATTAAAATTCCTGCAAATTTGAAACTGAAGTCTGCCCAGACGGAAAAGCTCACCTTTTAGATGATTTTTTATCCAGCCGTAATTTTTAAGACCTTTATTATCGTTATTTTCGCACCAAATTTTTATATCGCCTACGGTATGTTTGAAAATATCATCGCTTATGCCTTTTTCTTTGTAAAATTCATAAGTGAATTTAATATATTCTGTACATACTGCAAGACGCATTAAATCATTTTCTTTTACAAGTGCCGAAAAGCCTTTGTCTTTGCACCTTTGAGCAAGAGCTTTAATCCTGTCCCCCTGTTCCTCAAAAAGACGGATTAATTTGTTATTTAATTCTGCGTCAAGATTTAATACATCAATAAAATCGTTATTCATTGGCGGTGGTTGATGATGCGGGCTTTGTTGTCGTCTTTGGTGCGGAGGTTGATTTTTCAGTGGTTGTGGACGGTGCCTGTGTTGTGTCCTCTAAGTTGGTTGAATCAACATGCTTAATGGTTGTGCTTTCATCATAAAAGCCCAGGCTTTCAAGAATTGACAGAACCTCAAGATTAAGAAAATCAGCATCGGCATTTTCGTCAATGATTGTATATCGGGTTGTGCTTTTATCCTCGTATTTCAGCGCTTCCTGAAGTCCCTCAATACCGTCAACCTTTTGAGAGTCAACATAAATATCCGTGCCTTTTACAACAATAGTATCCTTGTATTCTTCGGCAAGATTGACCGTTGTTTCAACCTGCTTTGTGGTTGAAACGGCGGTGGTGGTTTTGCCGTTATCAAAGGTTATATTGCCTGTTAGATAAAGGCCTGCAAAAACAGCGGCAAGTATAACAATAATTATAACTATTACCAAGCCTTTACCCTTTTTCTTTCCTTTTTTCTTAAATCTGTGGCGTTCAAGGGTAGGTCCGTCATCCTCGCTGTGAGTTTCGCTCATTTCCGTTTCGGAAGCCGTATCCTGATAGGATGCGTCCGACTTTTTATGTACTATTAATGGGCTGTCAAGCTTTTCTTCTTTAAATTCATCACTCATAATATATTCTCCGTTTCAATGATATACTTTTCAATTTTATTTGCTAATTTGATAATTCTTTCATCCTTATCAACAGGCAAAAACGGCTTTCTCGGCTGACCGCAGTCAATGTTAAACCTTACGGAAATAACCTGCTTTGCTGCGCCGTAAAGTGAGTCAAAGCCAAGCAAATCAAAAATTACGTCATTAATTTTAAACTGTAATTCTTTTGCTTCTTCAATGCGGCTTTGATTAATCAGCTTATCCAGGGCAACAAAAAGCTCAGGCATTGTGCCGTAGGTTCCGCCGATTCCTGCATCAGCACCCATAAGTCTGCCGCCTAAAAACTGCTCGTCCGAGCCGTTAAAAATAATAAAATCATCACCTGCAATAGCTCTGTAACGCTCCATTTCATAAACAGGCTCAGCAGAATTTTTAATACCGATTACCTTTGGATTATCCGACATTCTTTTAAATAAATCATAAGGCAGATTAAAGCCTGTTAACTGCGGTATGTTGTAAATGATAAACGGTAGGCTTGTTGAATCAATAATTGTGTTCCAATGAAGCTCAACGCTTTGCGCCGGCAAATGATAATAAACACTTGGAACTGCCGAAACTGCGTCTGCGCCTGCTTTTTCGGCACATTCGGCAAGCAAAACGCTTTCTTTTGTTGAGGCGCAACCCACATGAACTATCACCGTAAAATCGTCGCCGGCAGTTTTGCATATAGCGTCTGTAAGCTCAATGCGTTCCTTTGTTGACATCAAAAATCCTTCGCCTGTGGAGCCGCAGAGATAAACGCCTTTTACGCCTTTGCTTTGATATATTTCAACAAGCTTTTTCATTGCATCAATATTAATGTTATCGTTTTTATCATAAATTGTATTGAGTGCAACAAAAACGCCGTGGAATTTATCTAATTTGTACATCTTATCACCGTTTACAATGATAGCATATAAATATTGTTTTTTCAATAAAATTTATTGAATTTTAAATGTATAGTTGTTATAATCTTTTTAGGTGATATTATGACAAACGCAGAGGTACTAAACCAAATTAAAGGCGGACTGATTGTTTCCTGTCAGGCGTTAAGCACTGAACCGCTTTATGATTCCTACATAATGTCAAAAATGGCTTGGGCTGCTTATTTGGGCGGTGCCGTGGGCATAAGAGCAAATACAGTGGTTGATATTAAAGCCATAAAGGAAAAGGTTAACTTACCTGTAATCGGCATAATAAAGGAAGAATATAATGACAGTGAAGTCTATATTACACCAACAGTTAAAGAGGTTGACGCTCTTGTTGATGCAGGATGCGAAATTATTGCGGTAGATGCAACTAAACGCAAACGCCCCGGCGGAATTGGTTTTGAAGAATTTTTTACCGAAGTAAGACAAAAATATCCTAATCAGCTATTTATGGCAGACACCTCCTGCTTTGAAGAAGGCAAGAAAGCAGAAGAGCTGGGATGTGATTTGATCGGTACAACAATGAGCGGTTATACGCCGTACACAAAGGGACGAAGCTTGCCGGATTTTGAATTAATCAGCAGATACAGCACACAGCTTAATTCACCTGTAATTGCCGAGGGCGGAATTTGGTCGCCGGAGGAGCTAAAAAAGGTTTATGAGTGCGGAGCATTCAGTGCAGTAATAGGCACTGCAATCACTCGGCCTATGGATATTACAAATCGTTTTGTTAAAGCATTGGAGGAATAATCATGAGAATACTTACTTTTGACATTGGCGGTACTTTTGTTAAATACGGTATAGTTAACGAAAAATTTGAAATTGTAGAAAAGCATAAATTTCCCACCGAGGCTAAGCAGGGCGGTCAGAAGCTTATTGAAAAGGTTATTTCTATAATTGAATCCTACGAAAATATTGACAGAGTTGCAGTATCAACTGCAGGTCAGGTTGACAGCGAAAACGGTATTGTGGTTTATTCAACCGGCAATATTCCCTATTACACCGGTATGATGGTTAAAAAGATGATAGAGAATAAAACAGGAATACCTACATTTGTTGAAAACGATGTTAACTCAGCCGCCTTGGGCGAGGCTCATTTCGGTGCGGCAAAGGGCTTCAGCAATTTTATTTGCCTTACTTACGGCACGGGTATCGGCGGTGCAATTTATATTAATAATGAGCTTTATAAAGGTGCGTCCTCCTCTGCCGGTGAGTTGGGTCATATAATCACCCACGCAGGCGGAAAGCAATGCACCTGCGGCGGTGAGGGCTGTTATGAGTGCTACGCATCTGCTAAGGCACTTATTGAGGCAGTAAATAAGGTTTCCGATACTCCCCTTGACGCATTCCAAATTTTTGAAAAAAGCAATTTTGAAAAGCCTGAAATCAGGTCTGAAATAGACAAATGGGTTGATGAAATAATAATCGGTCTTATGAATGTTATTTACACATTTAATCCTCCTCTTATAGTAATTGGAGGCGGAATTATGAACGAGGATTACATTATTGATTTGATTGACAGAAAAATTTATAACAGGCTTATGGATAACTTTAAGGATGTTAATATAGTCCGTTCAAAGATGGGCAATGATGCGGCTCTTCTCGGAGCAGCCTACGCCGCATCAAATTTAGAATAACACATAAAACTTAAACGGCAGAGTGCTTTTTTGCACTCCGCCGCTTTTTATTTTACCATTTTCTTCAGTTCTGTTACGGAAAGGTACTTTTCTTCTTTAAGCAGTTTTTTATATCTGTCCATATTGTATTGGGAGTGTTCCGTTTCCTTACTCCATAAATGGATAGTCCAACTGTCACCGCCGAAATATGTATTAATAAGCACTCCCACAACTGCCATTTTTATTTTAGACAACACGTCGTAATCCTCAAGAGCGTCCATAAAATATTTATATATAAAGTAAACTGCGGTGTTTTCATTAAAATAATTGTCCTCTATGCAGGTGTCAAAGCTACGGTGATTATTTACTTTTTCCACCCATTCCCTGTTGATTATTTCGGGGTTGCTGAATACTCCTAAAAAATCAACAGTATTTTGTGCTCCGTCCTCATAAGGCTCAATCTCGTTTTGTACCTTTACGGCAAAATCAAGCAGTGAAATAAGCCGTTCAAAAATATGCAAATCATCATTTTGCATAATCTCAATAGCCTCGGCACGGTATTTTTTTAATTTGTAATATGTGAGTGCATCAATATCGTTAAGCTCCGGCGGATTGCTGTCATTAATCTCTTTAAATTTCAAATGAGAATTTATATTAAATATCAAATCTGCGGCAACAGGACAGGAAAATGAAATTCCGATTTCCTTAACTGCGCCGAAGGAATGAGTAAAACGAGGAAAATTACGGCAGGTAAACGGAGTGTGCTCCTGACCTATTGCAATGTGCATATCGCAAAGATTTTCACTGTTCAAAAAAGGACAGCGTTTTTTAGGTGCAAGGGTAAAAATAGTGTTGCCGAACTCGTCTTTATCAAGAACACGGTCAATTCTCTGTTTTATCTCAAGGCTGGGATTAAGGGTTTTATAATAATCAAGTGAGTCCTTGTCTGCGTCAACCTCCCATCCCTGACAGCAGGAATCGGGACAATCCCCTGCTATACATTTGAATTTTTCATAATATTCGGGATAAACAGTTTTCATAATTTTAAACCTGCAAGATAGTTATTTTTGTATTTTTTATCGTTTGTAACGTCTTTAATTACAGTGATTTCCGGCGGTATTTCGTAATTTTGTCCGTCTTGATTTATTTCAAGCTCAAGAGTTGCCTTATCATTCCAAAAGGAATAAATATCAAGCTCAAAATATTGACTCTTGTACAAAAAACAATACCTGTTTTTCTTTATTATATTTTTCTTCGGGTTACGTTGCTTCAGCAGTTCGTTGTATTTGCTTTCGGTGATTGTGTTTTCGTACTCATAGCATTTTGATACGGTAATTCTCTGTTTAACCGTTTCATAGTATAAATATGAGCCGTTTACTCCTCTTTTGCGTATTCTGTGGGAGCCGTTATTGCTAATAAGATAAGCCTGCTCAATGTCGCATTTTACTGCCTTGTATTTTTTGAAAAAATCCTCTTTGGGAATTTCAATAAGCAGCTTTATTTCATTTTCTATATTATTTAAAATACAGTCAATTTCACGGCATACCGCATTGATTTTGTCATCAAGAGTAATACCGTATTCTATATATCTTAGATGAGGGTGTCCTGTCCATACTTCAAGCAGTCTGTTATGGCACTGCACCGCCTGCGCCTGCGATTCGGTTCTTTGAGCCGAGCCGACATAATTCCCCTTTATGGCGGCGGTTTCAAGAAAGATTACCGCATCGTATCTTTCCCAGGATTTTACACAGTTAAAGCCTATTTCTTGAGCAAATAAATCTCTCTTGTCATAATCAACGTAAGAAAAACAGTCCGTCAGTCCTCTGTCGCAGAGAAAAAGCACCTTATCCTCTGCTTCTATTTCGGATAAAATGCGGTTTTCATTGTCAATTTGTTTAAGTGCAACGGCTTTTTCAAATTCAAACATATCATCTCTTGACACGCCTGCATCAATTAATTCAGCTGCTGTTTCATGGCATAAATATACTTTATACCCTTTTGCTTCATATATTGATTTAATTTTACTGATTATTTCCGTTTTGCCGGAGCAAGGACCGCCCGTCAGGGCAATTTTAACTGTACTGCTCAAAAAATCACCTGAATAATTATATCATAAGCAATTATTCATAACAAGAGCAAATATTGCCTTGTATATTATTGACGAATAATGTATAATATTGTTAAAATAATTCATTGAAATTATACAAGAAAGGAACATAATATGAAAGATTGGTATAAAGAATTAGTGGTATATCAGATTTGGCCAAGGTCCTTCTGCGACGGCAACGGCGACGGTATCGGCGACCTTGAGGGCGTTTTGTCAAAGCTTGATTACCTTAAAGATTTGGGAATAAACTGTATATGGTTTTCTCCTCTTTATCCGTCACCTAATGCCGATTACGGATACGATATTGCCGATTACAGAAATATTCACCCCGACTACGGCGACCTGGATTTGTTTAAGCAGGTGCTTGATGAGGCACATAAGCGTGATATAAAGGTAATTATGGATTTGGTTGTAAATCACACCTCCGACGAGCATCAGTGGTTTATTGAATCCAAAAATCCCGATTCACCCTATCATGATTACTATTTGTGGTGTAAGGGCAGAGGCAAAAGACCGCCTAATAACTGGCTATCCTGCTTTGAGGGAGATGGCTGGGAATACGACAAGGATATAGATGAATACTATTTCCACGCCTTTGCAAAAAAACAACCCGACTTAAATCACGATAATCCGAAGGTGCGTCAGGAAGTTAAGGATATTATGAAATTCTGGCTTGATATGGGCGTTGACGGCTTCCGTGAGGATGTTATTACGTTTATTTCAAAGCGTGAGGGCTTGCCTAACGGATTCCCTCTGCCTGTGGGCACCGGAATTGAGCATTATATGGACGGTCCTAATATTCATAAATATCTGCGTGAATACAGAGAGGTTACAGACCAATATGACTGCTTTACCGTTGGCGAGGCACCTATGATGACTCCCGACAAAGCCTTGAAATACATAAGCGAGGGAAACAAGGAGCTTGACTTAATGTTCCATTTTCAGCACATTGAGGCGGATGCTTTTCTCATTGATTTTTTGCAGAAAAAATTTGATTTAAAATCAATGAAACGTGCCTTTTCAAATTGGCAGAAGAAAATTAACGGCAAAGCGTGGAACACTCTATATATTGAAAATCACGACCATCCCCGCATTATTTCACGTTACGGAAGTGAAAAATACAGAACCGAATCCGGCAAGATGCTTGCAAATATGTATATTCTGCAGCAAGGAACACCATTTATTTATCAGGGACAGGAAATCGGTATGCTTAATACACGTCTTGATTCTATTGATGATTATGAGGACGTATTTGTTAAGAATAACTATAATGTTGCGCTTAATAAGCTTCACATGGACCCGAAGCTTTGCTGGGAAAATGCCGTTAAATCCACAAGAGATAACGCACGCACTCCGGTTCAGTGGGACGACAGCGAAAACGCCGGATTTACAACAGGTACTCCTTGGTTCCCTGTTAATAAGAATTACAAGGAAATTAATGTGAAAAAAGAGGTTGCCGACCCGGATTCAATCTATAATCACTACAAAAAGCTCATTAAATTTAAGCGTGAAAATGAGGTTGCAATATACGGTGATTATAAGGAGCATTATAAGAATTCTCCGTATCTCTATGTGTATGAGCGTAATTATAAAGGCAAAAGACTGCTGGTAATTAATTCATTTACCGAAAAAAATATTGCCTTTGAGGCTCCTAAAGGCTTTGATTTGAGCAAAGGCACACCGATACTTTGCAATTACAAAAATCCCACAGTCCAGGGTAACGGCTTTAAAACCCGTCCCTACGAGACAAGAGTGTATTATTTTGAATAAAAAAATTCCTGTTATCCAATAGGGTAGCAGGAATTTTTATGTTAACCAAAAATAACTCCGTAAAGCTTTGAGACAAGTGTACGAACTGCACGGCTCATTTTTTCTTTAAACTTTAAAGGATTGTCAGAATAGCAAACAGTAGTATTTTCAACTTTTACATGAAGTATTTCGGCAAGCCTCGGAATAAGTGTAACGGCATTTTCAGTAAAAATTTTGTTCTTTTCAGTGCGATTAAGCATACTGATTTTTTCAAGACCGCCGCTTAATGCAATACAGGCAATGTTTGGAGTGTACGGCGTATCTGAGCCATATACAAGATTATCTATCTTAACATCCTTAAGCAGTGCCTGAAGCTGCTTTTGAAGCGGAAAACCTGCAACGTCAAAATAAACGTGGTTCATATCGGCTTTAAAATCAAGCGGTAAATCCGGTCTTTCCTGTTTCATTAGAATAGCAAACCCATTTACTCTATCTGATAAAATTGATAAAAATGCTCCTGCATGAGGGAAAATCCATTTTATATTGGGAAATCTTGCGAATACATTATTCATAACCATGTACATAAAGGTTCTTGTTGTATCCATAAAAAATTCCATGGCCGGAATGGGTACATCCTTGTTTACCCCTTGGGGCAGACCGGATGGCTTAGTTGGGTGAACTGCAACCACCACTCCCCTGCTGTCTAGAAATTCCATTAGCTTATCGTATTTTTCGTCACCCAAATAAATACCGGCATAGTTTGTTGAAAGACCAAAGCCGTCTGCGTTTAATTCTTTAAGTGCAAATTCCGCTTCTTCAATGGCATCATCAACATTCGGTAACGGCAGTGAAGCAAACAGTCCTAATCTGTCAGGATACATATTTACATATTCCTTGCCTTCTAAATTAATTGTATGTACCATTTCCTTTTCGGTTTTTCTGTCGGCTTTTGCAAGGTTTGGACTTGAAACACTGATAAGTGAAAAAGCAATTCCTAATTTATCCATAAGCTTTATGTGGCTTTCAATATTCCAATTCGGTGTCGGGAACGAGTCGGGCTTTTCACTTTCGTATTTATTGAGATATTCATAATATGTTTTTGACAGAAAATGTGAGTGAAAATCTACTTTTTTGTTATTGTAATCCATTTGCTTTTCCTTTTTTATTTAAAATTTCCGTTAATGTGATTTTATATAGCTCAATAAGGTTTGAAACAGTATTTTGCATATCTGTTTTTTTACTGCTTCTAAGCCATTGAACAATACTATTTGCAGTTGATTCTGTATAAAATTTGCAAATAAATATTTTAAATTCTTCATCTAAAAATTTATTGGATTTCTTTTCTGCTTTGCTTATGAAATCATAAGCTATGGAATAAAAATCGTCATATAAAATATTTTTCATTTCATCTCTGCCGATGGAATTATAAACGGCGGAGATTATTTTTTCGTTTTTGTTAAGATAATCAATTACAAATTCGGCACCTTCATCATAATTGCTTGATATATCTATTTGCTTTAACATTTTTATGGCGTCATTTTCTATTGTCCATTTCAGCAGTGAATATTTGTCCTCAAAATGATAATAGAAAGTTTTTCTGTTAAATCCGCATTTTGATGATATTTCATTAACAGTGATTTTTGAAAAAGACTTTTTTCTAAGCAGTTCCTTTAATGCTTCGGACAAAGCAGACTTGGTGTTATATGAGCTTATTTTGTATTTCATAAAATCACCTCGCTTTTATTATACATCAACAGCAATAAATTGCAGTATAAAATTTCAATTTGTTACACAAAATCCTAAATTTGTCCATATAATTTAAAACCCTGCACAAAATTTGTGCAGGGTTCTTTGTAACTTATGTATTAAAGTCTCGTGGTTTTGTGAGATTCTACATAATTTAATGTGTCGGAATTATATCCTAAAACAGCATTAGGACATAAAGGCTGAAGCCTTAAAATGATTTCTTTAATTTTATCTTTATCATTTTTATTGTACTTAATATTAATTTTTTCACCGTATTTATTTACTAAAACAAGTGCCGTTTCATCTACAACGAAATTTGTTTTATGAATATATTGATACATACAAAGCACGTCTTCAACTGCGATTAGTACATAATTGTTCTTTTTGGAAAGTATATATTCGGATGAGGCATAGATTATGTTGTCTTCGTAAATATGATTTGTTTTTACGTTTTCTGAAATTGTTACAAAATCTCCATAATCCTTGTATGTGTTTTTAATCGTCTTAAGCTTTGATTTTTCTTTTACATATATGATTATGCTCAGCAACATCAACATACCTACAAAAACCGCAAACGGTAAAGCACTGTTGCTTTCTTTTTTCGGTGAAGTCAGCAGTGAAATGTTGCCGTTTTCAACTGCGCTTTCAAAAATTCCGCTTGTATCCTTTTCCTTTAATTCACTTACAATTTCGGAATCAAGCTTTGTTACATTGCCGTAAACAGTTACATAATTATATATTGATGCTGTTTCTAAGTCATCGTAGAGGCTTAGATTTTCAACATAATACTCGTACGGCGTTCTGATTGTAAACATTTCTCCTTTCTGGTTAATTGCAATACAGAAGTAGGTTGAAATGTTTTTTTCTCCGTTGGATTCCTCATAATACTCGTAGAACGGCAATGCATAGATGATATTTGTAGTAACATACTCATTATCATAAGCACTTGACGGAGAAAACTCATCTGCCGGCAGTAATTCCGCCCTACTTGAACAAACAAATGCCGAAATTGTACTTAATACAAATGCTGAAATCAGCACAAACATTATAATTTGAAATGCTTTAACCTTCTTTTCTTTTTTTGAGATTAGTATTGCGGTCGGATTATTGTATGAGTTCTCATCCGAATTTTGATTATTAAAATTATTCAACTGATTTGGCTGAGGATTAAAATTTTCATCATCGTTTTCGTTAATCGGCGTAGGTATCGGTTCACCGCAGTAATCACAAAATCTTTTATCATCCGGAATTATATTTCCGCATTTTTGGCAAAACATATTATTTTCCTCCTGTCTATTCAATTACAAAAGCAGTCAGCTTATCATTTTTGATTTTTACAATTTTGTTGTTCTCAATTTTAAAGTTTTTGTTTTCATTAGAAATTATTACTTCGGGATAGTAAGCATTGTCTTTAGATAAATCAACGGCTTCATAATTATAAATTACAGCAGTATTTTTACCTATTGTTACCTTACTTAAATCATCTATAAAAATATCGTCTTTTATGCTCACAACCGTATCGGGAACCGTAATTGAAGTAATAGTCATTTCATCAGCGTTTCTGCCGATTTTATTACAACCGTTAAAAGCGTTGAATTTAATTTCCTTAACGCCGTTGGGTATTTCAACATCTCCGCCTGTACCGCCTCCGCAGGCAATTAACTGCTCGCCGTTTTTGTTAAGCAAGAATTGTCCTGATGATGAAAAAGCTTCGTTTTTTTCGCTAACAATGAACTTTGATACAGGCTGTCCCGAGAATACTGCGTCGCCGATATAGTTTAATGTGTCGGGAATTGTTACCTCTGTAAATCCGATGGTTTGTACATTATCGGCACTAAGGTCATCCCACATTGTATTTCTAAAGGCACAGAAGCCTATTCTTTCAAGCTTGTCTGGTAAATCAAGCTCAGTTAAGCTCGTATTAAAAAATGCATACGAACCAATGCTTTTAACTTTACTTGAAAATTTAACGGATTTAATTTTATCAAGTCCTGCAAAGGCGTAATTGCCGATTGCTTCAACCTTTTTGGGTATAACCACGCTTTCACTGTTTAATCCGCAAATTAAGGTTTTATTGTCCTTGGTACACAGATAACCGTCAGTTACTGTAAAATATTCGTTACCTTTATCTATGGTAATTTCCTTTAATGAGGCACAGCACGAAAACGGATTACCGGATATTTTTTCAAGATTTATCGGGATATTTACTTTTGTAATTTCAGTGTAATTAAAGGCATTAGCACCTAATGATTTTAAAGATTTAGGCAAGGTTACCGATTTTAAGGATGTTCCTAAAAATGCTCCATGACCGATTTTTTCGGTTCCCGACGGAATATTGACGGCTTCAAGATTTGAAACAGATAGAAATGCGTAATCGGCAATTTCCTTAATAGTACCGGGCAGTATAATCTCCTTCAAGCTTTGATTACCCACATTTATTGCAAATTCACCGTTTTTATCCTCAAAAGCCTGAGATGCAATTACAGTAACCTTTTTGCCGTCAACCTCGGAGGGAACACTCACTTTTTCAGCAGCACCCGAGTAGCCTACCAGCTCAGCATGGTCGGAATACACATCAAATGTGAAATTTGCTTCAAGGCCTTCATACGTTTCGCTTTCCGTTACCTCGTGTGAAGCATTTTGAGTAAGCTCTATCAATTCAGAGCCGTATGAATTGCCGTGACAGTCCTCAACAACAATTTGGCAAACCAAATTACCGCTGTATTCGGATGAAGGCTGTGTACCTATTTTTAATTCGTTGTCAATAGGAGTAGCGAAATACCAGCCCCAGCCGTTATCCTCCCATTGAGTGTAAGGCGTTAATTCTTTTTTGTCGTTGTATTTAGGAACATATTGCTTGAAGTAATAGCCGAAATCATCCCAATTTGATACGTTTACGGTTGATTTACTGTATGATGCCTCTCTGTCACCGCTGCAAGTGATGTTATTAATTACAAATTCCTTACCGTCGCTTATTGACAGAGATACTGTTGCATCCTCAAACATTGCAATAAGAGAATCAATTCTTAAATTGCCGTTATAAAATCTTGAATTTTGAGTAATAAAGCTTGCTTTATCTTCAGCTACCTCTGTTTGTACAACAGGAAAAACTTTATCGTTAACGGTAACTAATTGCTGTTCGGATGATACTGTTATTAAGCCGTTGGAGTCAGGATCGGCTTTGCAATTGCTAAGTATAGGCGTATAAACCTCCTGTCCGTCCCGCTCGCTTTTTTGAAGTATTGTGTAATATGCCGATGAATAATTGTTCATTTGCTCTTTGGTTAACTGCATTGATATAGTATTGTCATCACTGCTTGACTTAGGCAGTGACCACATTGCTCTGCTCACATTGTCGTTTTGACCGCCGTTAATCCACATATCAGCAAATTTGCTGATGTAATTTTTATATCCGACGGAGGTTGAATATTCAGAGCATACATCTGCTCCCAAATATGTATAAAACAATTCGTTGTCATAGGGATAATATACGGATACGCCTGTATAGCCGGATACATTGTTTTTTTCATAAACCACCATTTCGTCAATGGCGTTTCTTAAATTCTGTGCCTGAGCTTTGTATTCATCTGTTACTGATTCCGTAATGTTTCCTAAATCAACTAAATCAAAGCTTTCACCCTTTGTTGCTCCGTCAATTAAGCCGTAAGCCTTAGTATTTTGTCGGCTTCTTGCCAAGGCGGAATAACCGCCTAAATCAAGGTATCCGTCAAGCTGAGTGAACAGCTCATCCATTGCGCTTGATGTTGCTTCAACCTTTGATAAATCAAGACAGGACAAGGTGATTTCCGGATTAAATGACGGACTTGACATTGACTCAATGGTTTCATAATATCTGTCTATAATCTTTTCTGCTATTTTTTCACTGTCGGAGGTTGTGTTGTATTCACTAAGGAATGAATAATCCCATCCGCAACCCGGCTCGGTTTCCTGTGAAGCAATCATATAATCTGCATACTTGCTCATAACTCCTGCAATTTCAATAGAACCCATTAAGCAGGCGTCAAATCCGACCCAGTCAAGCTTGTTTTCTCCGATAAATGGCGAATT
The DNA here is from genome assembly GCA_051881275.1 of Eubacterium sp. Lineage (GTDB taxonomy): Bacteria > Bacillota > Clostridia > Oscillospirales > Acutalibacteraceae > Eubacterium_R. The sequence continues at coordinate 15,934 of JBJEPO010000057.1, forward strand.
AGCCAAGGCTGAGTCAATTTCGCTGAGCATTAGGGTATCGCCCTCATATAATTCATCCTTACCGTATCCTACAAGAGGTCCTCCGCCGTGATTCCATAAAACAAGACTGTAATGGTCTGTTTTATAATTATCATAGCAAAACTGCAAATAGTCGGTTAAAGTATTTGCTTCGCCCATATCAAGAGGTGCGTTGCTTGAACCTGCAATTTTAAAATCATTTTCGCTTATTTGAAGCACTGAATTATAATCGGTTGGTATATCCAAATTCCAGTATGAGCTTCCGCCGGTATAAACAATAACATTGTTTTTCTTAAAATTAATGCCGCTGCTTGCCATTTCTGCAATATCATTGGAGCCTGCGCCGTACTGACTTTCAAGGTCGGAGCCTACCATATACACCATTATCGTGTTTGTTTCACTGTTGGATGCAACCGAACTGATTGCACTGCGCAAAACTACTGTAACTAAAATTACGGCAACTAAAACAATCGCAATTATTGCTTTTTTGCTCAATTTTCTTTTTTGCTTTGAATTAGCCAGCACCTGTGCCGACGTATCAAAGCTGCTTGGCTGAGCATAAGCAGGGTTGATATTAGTAGAATTATCATCAATATGCGCACCGCAGTACATACAATGC
>JBJEPO010000058.1:0-2894 GCA_051881275.1 Eubacterium sp.
AACATCCTGTGGAATATGAGGCGGTTTTTTAGGAAAAGGATATCTTGTATTTATGTATGCTATCTGGTCATATCCTGTTCTCTGCCAGGTTGAGGGTGTAGTAATTTTGTCAAAGGAGAAATTGTCGGTGTTAAAGATTTTTTCAACACTGCTGAGTCTATCAAAATATGCAAAATCCCACTCACCGCTGAGCATATATACTCTGTCGGAGTTATATCTTTCATTTTTGTAATCTGTTTTTTCAAGCAAGCTATCGGAAGAAAAGGGGATAAAGTAGCTTCTTGCCGGCAGCTTGTTTTGCTCGTAAACATTGAAATCGGAATGAAGATTTCTGTTGATAAAGTATTCCATAATGCTTCCTTTCGGTTATAAATTATATGTATATTTTTCACCCTTTGAAATTTCGGCTTCTTTTCCGTTGACGGTAACAAGATATTTGCTGCCGTTTCTAATTGAGATATTAAACGGCTTTGAGAAGAATTCAAGCTTCTCAAAATTCACATAATCCCAATCATCAGGAAGATTTGGCTTCAATTCAAAGGATTTAAAGCCTGTGGGTCGGTATCCTAAGATTCCCTCTGTAAAAATTCGTATATATAGTGCGCTTTCAGCAGAAAGCTGAGCGGAATTGCCCTCAGGAAATGCCTCAACTGCATAAGGTGGATGACATCCTAACAGCCTTTGTGAAGTGTATTCCCTGAGCATTTTACAGCCCTGTTGTACCTCTCCGCAATAAAACAGTCCCCGCATTGAATATAATGCAGAGCGGTCCCAGTAGGTTTTTTCTCCGCTTCGGGTCAGCACCGCACCGTTTCTATAAAGCTTTTCGGACATAAGCGCTTTAACTGTATCGTCCTTTCTGTTGTCAATACCCATCGTGAGAGGTAAACAAATCCAGGAACGCAGATTTTTTTCTTCCTCGCAGTACCTGTATGTGTTGTATCCCTCAACATTCGCACCGAAATATTTTTCAATGCCGTTTTTAATTGTGTTTGCAAGATTAATAAACCTCTCAGCGTTCTCATTGTCGCCGAGATCCTTATAAAGATAATGCAGAGAAATAAATGCGTCGTAGGTTATACAGGAGGTAGAAAGATTAGCACTTCCGCTTTCAAATCTGTTTTCAAGCTCGTCGCTGTCGCTTTTGACAATGCCGTCATCCGTAATATTTTTAATTACGTATAGTGATGCTTTACCGATTGACTCAAGAAGCTCATTAGCAAGCTTTTTATCACCTGTGCTCAGCAAGTATCTTGCAAGTCCGTACAGATACATTGAACTGTCGCCTCTGTCTCCTGCACCGTTCCATATATCATCACCGCAGGCGATAATGCTTGTTGGTATTGCCTTTGACTCATCGGCAAATTTTGAATAAAGACGGTAACAGTTAACACTTTGCTCCTGCGCAGTTTTGTATCCTAAATATGCAAACAGGGGATTTGCGTACTCGCATTGGTCGTTTGTCCACAGTGCACCGTAAAAATTACCGCCGCCGGGTGAGTGCATTAAACCGTTTTTCGTTTCAAAAATGCTTTCGCAAAGCCTAATTTTTGAAAATTCAAGCATACGATTTACATTTCTATCCGGTGTAGTAATTTTCGGCTTTTCGCTTATGCTCTTTATGAAATCATACCTTGCATCCAACTCACAAACTGCCTGTTTAATTGATATATCACCGACGCCGTAAGCAACAATAAATTCCTTCGTGCTGTTAGGGGCAATTTCAAAATCAATCTTATTGCACATTAATTTATTACCGTTTGACATATCAAATATTTTTGCTGATAAAGTAACTTCAATGTTTTCAACAAGATTGTATTTTTTTATATTTCTCGGTGTATTATTGTTCTTTAAATAAACTCTTTTTGCTTGATTTGAATTATTTTTAATCTTAATTTTTTCAATCAAAAATTTTTCATTTCTCGCAGTTGAAAAGCAGTGCTCAATTTTTAAGTCACCGCATTTTTCAAAGAAGTTGAGAGTGCCGTCAAAATTTACCTTTTCGGTTATTTTGTTGCAGCCTGCAACGCCTGCATCAATGCTTTTAAATCTGCATGTAAGACCGCCTCTTGTCTCGTTTGGAATAACTCTAATCTGCGGATAAACGCTGAAAATATATAGCTTCAGCCGTCTTTTCTCATCAATATTATAGCTTATTATTGACGAAGACTGAAAGCCTGTCATTTCTATGTGATTAAAATGAGGCAAAAGCTCGTCTTTACATTCAAAGCAAACGCCGTTATCTGTTATGTCGTAATACTTCTTTCCTGCGTTTTTATTGCTGAACCTTGCCCATAAGGGGAAAATTAACGGCTTTTTGTAAACCAGCTTCATCTATATTACCTTTCCTTTCTCTTTATTGAAAAGTTAAACCGTGCGTTATCCTCGTACCAAAGAGGGAAGTTAGTACCCCATACATTATCGTATAAAACAAATGAAACGCCGTCTTTGCCAATATCTTCAATTTTGTCGTCAAATTCTAGAATTTTGCCGTGACCCGGTGATAAAAGAGGACTGTGACGGTTAATCAGTTCAAAATCGGCAAAATCATTTTTAATAATGCATTTTTCAACTGCGTGAAGATTTCTGCCGCCCATTGAAGCAACTTTTTTGTAATCAACCTCACTGCCTGTTTTAATCATAGTGAAATCACTGCATTCTGGATAAATATGCAGGAAAATCGCCTCAGTCAGACGGTTTGCGTCTTTACCGCACCATACTACATCAAAGTTAACACCGTTTTCATTTAATGTGTAAACAATCTGTATATCTCTCGGTGCGCCGGCATCTCTGCAAATAATTTCGTCGCATTTCAAATTTACGCAAACATTAGTGCTGTCAGCTTTTTCAATAACGTATGCATCGGTCATTTTGTAGAAAAATCTGCCCTCGGG
>JBJEPO010000059.1:0-16221 GCA_051881275.1 Eubacterium sp.
TGTGTCCTTTTCATACGGCGACCGTCAGGTGCTTAAGAATTTCAGTCTGCGTATAGAAAACGGCGAAAGGATTTGCCTTTACGGCGATTCGGGCATAGGAAAAACCACAATTCTGCGCCTTATAACAGGACTTGAAAAGGCAGAAAGCAACGCCGTTATCTGCACTGATAAAAAATTTTCCGTTGTATTTCAGGAGGACAGACTTCTGCCCTTTAAAACAGTTGAGGAAAATATAAGCCTGTTTGCAGGCAGTGACAGAATTGATGACATTCTTCACCGGCTGGGCATATATGAGGCTAAGGATGTACTGCCGTCGCAGTTAAGCGGAGGTATGGCACGCAGGGCGTCCATGGCGAGAGCGTTAGCCGTTAGGGCAGATGTGTATATTTTTGACGAGCCGTTTACGGGGCTTGACGAGGATAACATTATGCAGGCGGTAAAGCTGATAAATGAAATTACCGCAGGAAAAACGCTGATAACCGTACTGCACGAAAAGGAGTACGCAAAATTATTAAACTGCACAGTTGTTGAAGTGCCGAAAATATAAAAAAGACAAGAAATGATTAATTCGTTTCTTGTCTTTTTTGTTGCATATTATGGGTTGCAGTAGCCGCAGGGAGAATAGCCGTTATCGGTTAAGCTGCTTCTGGTTCCGGTATAATACTTTTTATTTTTCGGACTCATTTTTTCAACGCCGGTACATTCGGGACGGTGAAATTTTTTTGAATTGGTGTTAATAACATATTCCTGCACCTGCTCATTTTCAGAGGAGGCTTTATTATTTTGTGTGGTATCGGATGCACCTTCAATTAAACTGCTTTCGCCTGTTTTATAATCAATTTCTATACCCGGCTGAACATTGTAGCAATACACGTTAAAGCACACGCCCTCGCCGTCGTCCTCCATACTAAGTGCTTCCATCTGTACACCGTTGCACAAAAGGTTATCATCATCAAACACAGGCGTTACACGGTACAAAACATGATTATTTGTACTTGTAACATATTGCGCAACCATATTTTCAAAGGGGAGCATACCCTCGGTATTCATATATCTTGTGCCGGTAATAAGATTTTTTACATTGGCGTTCTCACCGGTCAACTGATAGCCTATCAAATGGCATCTGTTATAAAGATATTTACCGTCAACGCAGTCATACTTGACCGTGTGCCAGCCGGTAGGCTTAACCTGTCCGATTTCGCCTCGCTCCTCGGTAGGCATTATCTCTGTACCAATGCATGCATAAGCAACGGTACATCTGCCCAAGCTGTCAAAGTCGCCGTATTCCTCAAAGGCAGTAACGGTATATGAGCTCTCATCAAATTTAGGCTGATTATCATTAAGAATAACATACGGCTCGTATGTATATTCAGGCACATCATATATTGTATCTGCATACTGTGCGCCTGCGTATTGGCTGTTTTGTTCAGCGGTCTTAATATCAGCAGAGCCTTGCACATCCTGACTGCATCCGCAAAGCAACAAAAAAAGGCTTAATATCAGCGCAGTTATTTTTACTTGTTTTTTCATCATATCACCGATTTAATAATATCACACCTTGCGTATTGTATCAAGTTTTCTGTTTTCTACATCAAATATTATTACTGCACAGCCTATTATCATAACCACGCTTAATCCCGTATTAACCTGATAAGGCTCAACTACCGTGTGGGAAACATTGCTGAAAACGCTAATGCTTTCGGGGAAAAGGCAGGCGTATCCTCTCATAAGAAAAAACGACAGAACACCGCAAAAAATTCTGTATATAAAAAATTTAAAATAATTCATTTTAAAGGAGCGCAGTATTCCCATTAGCTGAAAATGTATGCAAAGCCCTCCGAAAGCGAGAAAAAAGGCGCAGTAATCAAGGGGTATTGAAACAGGCGAGCAAATCCCCTTTGTTATTTCAATAATAGGATAAATATATTCGGGTATTGAGAAAACGGAGCAAACGGCGCTGAAAAGCACTATGTAGGCACTCATAACAAGCAAACTGTGAACACAGCCTTCGGTGGATTTTACAAGAGCGTCGGACAGGGGCAGACGTTTATACGAAGCGTCAATATTAATAATTTTATCCCTGCTGAACAGGGCGGTAACAGTACCTGCTATTAAGGCGGAAATCACATTGACACAGTAAAGAATAATCCCTGTTTTTGTACTGCCGTAGTTTACCGAGCCAACGGCGGTAACAATAAATGCAAGTCCGCCGCAGAAGTTAAAGCACATCACCCTTTGGGCAGTTTTTTCGTCAATATATCCACGGACATACAAATCCTGAGTAAGAACGGCACCGCAGGGAAAACCGCCCATAAGCCCTAAAATTACGGCGGTGGAGCAGCATCTCGGCAGACGAAATAGCTTTTCAAACACTGCGCCGAAAAGCCTTTCAAACACAATACTGCATTGTGAATTTTGTATAATGCCGGTAAGAATAAGTATAGGAAGCAGTGAGGGAATGATTATGCTTTCACACATTGATATTCCCTCTGCCGCTCCCGTTTTTGCCTGTTTATTCATTATAATAAGAACTGCGATAACTGCCGTTATACATATTGTTGCTGTAATGCTTTTTTTCATAAATCCCACCGGATAATTATATGCCGGCAAAGCAGTTAATATAATGAATCTGATTTTATTCCGTTTTGCTCATAACATCAAGGGGATTTACTTTTTTGCCGTCAAGGATAGTTTCAAAATGAAGATGGACTCCGTCGCCTGTTTCGCAGGGAACGGTGCCTAAAACACCGATGGCGTTGCCGATATTAAGGTATGCTCCCTTTTTAACCGACGCACTTTTAAGACCGCAGTACCTTGCAGTAAGTTTTCCGCCGTGGTCAACCTCAACCACAATGCCATACATATCGTCGGTATATACATTTGTGACGATACCGTCGTTTATCGCAACAACCTTATCGTCCTCCTCGCCTTTAAAATCAACGGCGGTGTGGGCTCTGTAATCGCCCATGGTTTTATCATAGGTCAGCTCCTCGCTGTAACCCTTTGCTACCGCCTCGGTAAGCGGATATTTATAGTAGCTCTTGTAGGGCACGTTGTTTTCGCCCTGCTCCATAGTTACCTTTTCGGTTGTGGTTTTTGAGCCTTCGGCAGTCGTTTTTTCGGTTTGCTTAGCCGTGGTCTTTTCCGTGGTTTCGGTGACGCCTGTTACGGCACGCTGAACCTCTGTGGTTTCCTCAATGGTTGTTGCCTCGTTAACCGCATCATTTTTTGATGACGAATTTGTTGAAAAATAAACGATAAGCCCCAAAGCGATTATACAAAGGCAAACCACCGAAAACAATGCCCTGATATTTTTATCTTCTTTTTTATTTGACGTTGACATAAATAACACCTCGGTTTCATTATGCCCGAGGTGTCAGATTTTATGCATTTTGTAAAATATCAAGCATTGTACGGACAACGTCTATTGAATTATCCTGCAAAAGCTTAACGGTGATAAAGGGCTTTTTGCCTGATGAAAATTTTGCTCTGCCCCGCATTTTTTCGTTAAGAGCAACGAGGAATTTAACGTCAACATCATTAAGATAAAACGCAACCTCCGTGCCCTTTTGCTTAATTTCGTAAATACCCAGCTTCATTGCCGTATTACGAAGCAGTGCAATCTCTACAAGTCCGTAAACGGGAGCCGGCGGAATACCGAATCTGTCCGTCAGTTCGTCGTAAACATCGCCCGCATCCTCCTGGGAGCGTATATTTGCAATGGATTTGTACATTGCAAGACGCTGAGGTGTGGAGGTGATATAATCCTCGGGAATGCTTGCGTCAACAGGCAAATCAATAAGACATTCCTGTTCTTCAACGTCAGGCTGTTTTTCGCCCTTTTCCTCTGCCACAGCCTCCTCCAGCAGCTTTAGATACATATCGTAGCCGACGGATTCCATGTGGCCGTGCTGTTTATTGCCCAAAAGAGAGCCTGCTCCTCGGATTTCCAAATCACGCATTGCAATTTTAAAGCCGGAGCCGAACTCGGTATATTCACGTATAGCTTCAAGTCTTTTTGTAGCAATATCTGACAGCTCCTTGCCTCTTGTAAAGGTAAAATACGCATATCCTCTGCGTGAGGACCTGCCTACCCTGCCCCTGATTTGATGAAGCTGAGCAAGCCCCATACGGTCGGCGTTTTCTATTATAAGGGTGTTAACATTTGACACATCAACGCCTGTTTCAATAATAGTTGTACATACGAGAATATCAATATCTCCGTTAATAAGCTTTTCCCACACGTCGGACAGCTGTTCCTCACTCATTCTGCCGTGAGCAACGCCCACATTTGCATCGGGAATTGCCTTTTTTATTTGAACGGCGGTGTGGTCAATGGTGTCAATATTATTATGAAGATAATAGCACTGACCGCCTCGGGCAAGCTCCTTTTCCATAGCCTCAACAAGCATACCGAAATCGTACTCAACCACATAGGTCTGTACAGGGTGACGGTCGCCGGGGGCTTCCTCAAGCAGTGACATATCTCTTATACCGCTCATTGCCATATTCAGAGTACGGGGTATAGGCGTTGCAGAAAGGGTAAGCACGTCAACCCGGGGGAATTTTTCCTTGATTTTTTCTTTCTGGGAAACGCCGAAACGCTGTTCCTCATCAACAACAAGCAGTCCCAAATCCTTAAAACGTATATCCTTGCTGATAATTCTGTGGGTGCCCACAAGCAAATCCACCTTGCCCTGCTCCAAATCCTTAAGCACCTGCTTTTGCTTGGTGGGAGATACGAATCGTGACAGCATTTCCACCTTTACGGGAAATGGCTCAAATCTTTTTAGGGCGGTTTGGTAATGCTGCATTGCCAAAACCGTTGTGGGAACTAAAATTGCGCACTGCTTTCCGTCGCCGATGCATTTAAAGCAGGCACGCAAGGCCACCTCCGTTTTACCGAATCCCACGTCACCGCATAGCAAGCGGTCCATAGGTGCCGTCTTTTCCATATCGCCTTTAATTTCATCGGCACAGCGAAGCTGGTCCTCTGTTTCCTCATATTCAAAGCGCAGTTCAAAATCACGCTGCATATCCGTATCTTCGCTGAAGGCGTAGCCCTGTGTGCTCATACGCTTTGCATAAAGGGCAATAAGCTCCTTTGCCATATCCCTGACGGAAGCACGGACCTTGTTCTTTGTTTTCTGCCAGTCGCCGGAGCCGAGACGGTTAACCTTCACACGACTATCGTCCTTGGGACCTATATATTTTGAAACCAAATCAAGCTGGGTTACAGGCACATAGAGTGTGTCGCCCTTGGCGTAGCTGATTTTTATATAATCCTTTTTAACATCGTTAATTTCAAGAGCGTGAATACCCTCAAACACACCGATACCGTGAACATTATGGACAATGTAATCGCCCTTTGAAAGCTCGTCAAGAGAATGAATTGCATCCTTTGAGGATATCTTTTTGTGCTTTTTCTTGGACTGATTTGTGCGGGCGTGGGTCATCAGCGCAAATTTAACATCGCTTAGCTGAAAGCCTGCGCTTAAAGTGCCTGTCAGCACGGTAACGGAGCCTTTTCTAAACTCCTTCGGCGGTTTTTCGCAGAAGGCGCAGTCATATCCCATTTCCGAAATATCGTAGGACAAGGCTCTGCCTGCTCGTGCGGTGCCTGCCATAATTACAACGGTATAGCCTGTTTTAAGCAGAGGAAACAATTCCTCCTTAAGCTGAGTCAGCGTACCTGACCAGACGTTAAAGCTCTGACAGCGGAAATTTGACAAATGCCCCACGGGAGTATCAAAGCTTCCCCTGGGCAGAGAGTCAAGATAAACGGCGTTATCCTGCTGATAAATTCCGCACAGCTCCTCAAAATCAATATTGAATTTATCTATGCCTTTACAAAGATTGCCGTCATCAAGAAGCCATTTGATTTCCTCGTTCATCAGCTTAGTCTGATTTTGGCTTTTTTCTTTAACCTTTGCGCTTTCGCACACAAAAAGCATACCCTCAAAATAGTCAAAAATACCCTTTGACTCGTATGCGAGAGGCAAATATTTATCATTGCAGTGAAGAGAAAATCCCTGACGGAGCTTTTCGCAGTCACGGTACATTTTTTCTCTTGCCTTGATTGCTTTTCCCTTTAACGATGAGGCAAGCATTTCAATTTTATCCGCCTGCTCCTCGTAAGATTTAAACAATACCTCAGATGAAGGAATAATCTCTATCTCCTCCACCATATCGGTACGCCTTTGGGTAGCAATATCAAAATAAGTGATTGAATCAACCGTGTCGCCCCAAAGCTCTATTCTGACAGGCGCATCACTGCCGGGGGAATAAATATCAATAAGTCCGCCTCTTACGGCAAACTGGCTTGTGCCTTCAACCTGGTCAAAGCGAGAGTATCCTGCTTTAACAAGTCCCTCCACCGTTTCGTCAATATTTATTTCGTCCCCTGCTTTGATGGTAAAGGAACGCTGACGAAACTCTTTAGGAGGCATAGTAAACTGGCAGGCGGCGGAAACAGAGGTAACCACGGCGGTATAATTTCCGTCAAGTATTCTTGAAAGAACGCCGAGACGGATATGCTCAAATTCCCTGCTTATGCCCTCCACATCAAGAAATGTAAATTCTCTTGAGGGATATAGCAAAACGCCCTGCTGAAGCTGTGACAGATTTTCATAAAATCTGACTGCGCTTGCCTCGTCGGGAGTAATTATAAAGGCTTTTTTATTAAATTTTTGCTGAAGTGAATGAACTGTATGAACCTTGTTTATATCCGCAAGACCCACTGCCCCGACGGGAGCATTAAGGCTGTCAATACTCTTGCCGAGGCTTGCATATTCACTGCTTTTTTCTAAAACTTTTGAAAAGCAGGACATAATTATCTCCTTGTAAAAAATTATGAATTATATAAATTCATCGCTTTGTCGGTGTCACCGTCAAGCATTAGCTTAAGGGCATTTGAGGCATTTTGCAGTGCGGATTTTAAATCCTCCTGTCTGTCCTTGGGAAAATCGCCCAGCACCCAGGACGCCAAATCGTAATCAGCTGAGGGCTTTTTGCCTACGCCGATTTTTATACGGGGGAAATCCTCGCTGCCGAGGCAGGAAATAATGCTTTTTATACCGTTATGTCCCCCGGCGGAGCCTTTACGGCGGATACGCAGCTTGCCCGGCTCCAAATTAATATCGTCATATAATACTATTATATTTTCGTCGGGAATATTATAGTAGCTTGCCGCCTCATAAACCGCCTCGCCGGAATTGTTCATCATAGTCTGAGGCTTCATAACAAGACAGCGGTGTCCGTTAATGACTGTATCGCACACGAGAGCGTGAAATTTAAGCTTTTTTATATCAAAATTTTCTTCTCTTGCAAGCAAATCAACACCGAGAAAGCCGGCGTTATGCCTTGTCATCTCATATTTTCTGCCGGGATTTCCCAATCCAACCACAAGAAATTCCACAGGACCTTTTCTTCTAAATAACATTTTCATCTATCTCCGATACGGTTATTTTTATTTTATCCGCACGTCTGCCCTCAACGGACACAACCTCAATATGCAGATTTTCGTAATCAAAGCTATCGCCCACACAGGGTATTTTGTCCGTGTTTTCCATAACCCAGCCGTTAACGGTGGTAACATCCGGATTTTCCCTTGGCTGAATATCAAAAAATTCAAACACGTCGTCAATATTTGCACCGGCGTCAACGTAATACTGCGAGTCACCTGCTTTTTCAATATCAACCTGCACCTCGTCGTGCTCGTCCCATATTTCGCCCACAAGCTCCTCTAAAATATCCTCCAGCGTAACAATACCCTCGGTGCCGCCGAACTCATCAACAACCACCGCAAGATGTGTTTTGTTCTTCTGAAGAATACGCAAGAGCTTTGATATTTTTGTATCGGGGCTGACGGTGGGAACAGGCTTAATAATTGTGCGCAGTGATTTAAGCTTGCGCCGGCGTGCCTCCTCAAAATCCCGATGATGAATAATGCCTACGATATGGTCAATATCACCGATATAAACAGGAAGACGGGAAAATCTGTACTTTCTGAAAACCTTTTCAATTTCCACAAGAGGCATATATTTTTCCACAGCCTCAACGTCAACTCGGGGAGTAAGAATATCCGTAACATACAAATCGTCAAATTCAATGGAGGAACGTATTAATTCCGACTCGTTTTCATCAATTTCACCGTCGGTATGCGCCTCGTCAACATAGGTTTTCAGCTCCTCCTCGGTAACGGTATCCTTTATACCCAAGCCGAAAAGCTTATTGAGCAGCTTTTTCCACCCTCTGAAAAACAGGTTAAGGGGAGAAAATAAAATTATAAAAAATTTAACGGCAGGGGTAATTAAAACGGTGTATTTTTCCGCCTTTTCCTTGGCAATGGTTTTAGGCGTAACCTCGCCGAAAATCAGCACTACAACGGTCATAACAACAGTTGATACCGTAGCACCCAAATCACTGTTATCCCCTAAAATGCCGGTAAAAAACAATGTTGCAATAGATGTACAGGCAATATTTACAAGGTTGTTGCCTATAAGAAGTGTTGACAGCACGCCGTCATAATCGTCTGCCAGGGATAAGGTTTTTTCAATTTTTTTACTGTCGGCATTCTCCATCGCTTTAAGCTTAACACGGTTAAGGGAGGAAAACGCCGTTTCGGCAGAGGAGAAAAACGCCGAGCATATAACAAGTATTACCATTACAACAAGCAATGTAACATTCATTTTAAAATAACCTCTTTACGCCTTAAAGGGCATACCCGACAGGTATGCCCCTAAATTATTTGCATTTATTCTTCTGTTTTGACAAATTCCGAGAAATCTCTCTCCTCGTCTGTCTTTTCAAAATTGTACATATTTTCATCTTTAACGTGCTTTGCAATATACTCGTCACGGTCAAAGAGCTCGTCTGCCTTAACCTTCCATGCCTTTGCAGCCTCAATAGTCTTGTCAAACAGCTCGTTTGCAGATTCGGGATGCTCCATTTCCGTTGAATAAGCACCGGATACGGCTACCATTTTACTGATAGCACCGGGGTTGTCAAGCACCGGACAGGGACGAAGCATATTGTTATTGAACGGCTGATTCTTTTTATACTCCATAAACAGAGGGCTCTTAAGAGCGTCAAGAACAGAGCATTCTTTAATATTAACATTTGAATAATGTACAAAAGCACAAGGCTCACAGTCGCCGTTTGAATTAATATGGAAATAGTGACGTCCGCCGGCAATACAGCCCTGAACGTACTCGCCGTCATTCCAGAAATCAAGGGCAAAAATCGGCTTTGTATGACGCCATTCGTGCATTTTTTTATACATAGTTGCTCTCTGCTCGGGTGATACCATAAGGTCGGTAACTGCGCCGTTGCCGGTAGGCATATATGTAAAGAACCACGCAAATTTTACACCCTGGTCAATGAGCCAATCCATATACTCATCGGAGGCAAGCACATCGGTATTTTTGCTTGTATAGCAAAGTGAAGCACCGAAAGGAATACCTCTGTCCTTAAGCCTTTTCATAGCGGCAGTACATTTTTGGAAGGTGCCTTCGCCGCGGCGGAAATCGTTTTCCTCCTCGTATCCCTCAATGGAAAATGCAGGAAGGAAGTTGCCTACCTGTCCGATTTCGTCGGCAAAGCTGTCGTCAATAAGAGTACCGTTTGTAAAGCTCATAAACAGACAGTCGGGATTTTCACGGCACAGGCGCATCAAATCCGCTCTTCTCATTGTAGGCTCACCGCCGGTATAAAGGAACATATATGTACCAAGCTCCTTAGCCTGTGATATTATTCTTGCCAAATCATCATAGGAAAGGGAGCTTTGATGACCGTATTCTGCTGCCCAGCATCCCTTACATTTAAGGTTACAGGCGGCGGTGGGGTCCATAAGGATTGCCCAGGGAACATTACATCCGTGCTTTTCAATAGCCGCCATACGTACTGAATAACTGTTAATTGCAACATTCATCGCAGGGGGAATCAACTTGTTGACAACATCCTCGTTTGTGTCGCAGATAAGGCTCTTTGCAAAGCGCATCCAGTTGTTGTCCGGGTCGTCAAGAACTTTATGTAAGCCTGCATAAGTTGAACGGTTAACCTTTTTAACATCTGCCATTTCAAGCAGACTGAGTATTTTAGGTGCATTTTTATTAAAATCTTTTCTGGCGTATTTAACTGCCTCTCTGACGGCGACAGTCATTGCCTTCTCTTTGATAGAAGCCATAATTATTCCTCTCATCGCTGCAATATTACGGCAAAACGCATTTGCCGATTTTATGGTTTTAGCGTACACTCACTATAATACTATTAATTTGAAAAGTCAAGATGTTTTTATAAAACTTAATAATTGCCTTTTTTGTAAAAATTTTACTGCTAAAATCTGATTTGGAATTTAAGACGATAGGTTTTATCGGTCTTGTTTTTATAGATATCGTTACAATGTGCGCCCCAGCTGTCATAACCGCCTACGCCCTGCTGACGTGCAATACAGCGCACAACGGTTTTATTGTATTCGGGCAAGTCCTTTTTATGCCATACATCCTCAAGCTCCTTAGGCAGATAATGGCACACGTTAAGCTCCATAACAGGCTCCGCAACAATACTGAACACCTTTTTATTGCCGACAATAGTTGCATATCTTACACCTGTGCGGTTACCGCATTCCTGAGGCTTAAGATAATCAACGAACATATCGTTAACGGTGGTGCTGTAAAGTCCGATTTTTGAGCCGTTACGGCGGTCAATATAGTTTTCCTCAGGGCCTTCGCCGAGATAAGTAACATTTTCAAAATCCGGCGGGAGCTCAAACAAAAGGCTGACCTCCGGAATTTCCGGCAGAGAATCGTCCGGGAAGAACTGCATATCAATTTCAATGCCCTTAGATGTGATTGTATAAACCACCTGACCCTTTGACTCAGGCTGAGTGCAGATTGTTGCACCGGAGGTAACAACAACCTTTTTGCCCTCGTCAAGAATCTGATAATTCTCTATTGACCATTTTGTATTGTTAAAAATACCGGGGGTATCCCCTGCATCTCTCCAGCAGCCAAGCCTACTGCCTGCACGGGAGCCTCTGTCATTATCGGTAAGAGCACGCCAGAAATTAAAGCGCATAGGCTGGGAAAGAAGCTCCTCGCCGCCGATTTTGATTGAATACAACTGATTACGCTCTCTGCGCTCAAATCGCACAACGGCGTCCTCGCTGATAATTCTCAGCGAGCCGTAGGTGTCATCCACAAGCAGAGGCTCTTCCTCCTCAAGCTCATCATAAACATTCTCAAATTCGTTTATAACAAACTGCTCCCAGGCAACAATGTGACCTGCCTGAGCCCATTCGGTATCAGCTTTAAGACGCAGTTCAAGGTTAAGATAACATTCAGTATTGCCCACCTTGCCAAGCTCAAGGTCCACAACCTTTTTCTCTCCGGGCTGAACGTCAACCGTAACAACTCCGTCACGGTAAACGCCTTTGTCGGAGCACTGACACCAGTAAAGCTCATATTCGTTAAGATTTGTGAAAAGGAATTTATTTTTAATTTCAATGATACCTTTTTCTGCATCAATGGCTTTGAAATCAACATTCTGATAAAGCTTTTTAATTTCAGTAAGCTTCGGCGTTTCCTTTCTGTCGCCGAAAAGCAAGCCGTTTCCGCAGAAATGTCCGTCATGTGGATTTTCGCCGAAATCACCGCCGTAGGCAAGATACTCTCTGCCCTGCTCATCGGTGGTCAGTATGCTCTGGTCAACCCAGTCCCAAACAAATCCGCCCTGAAGACAGGGATACTTATCCCAAAGAGCTGTATATTCGTCGGTGGAGCCGCAGGAATTACCCATTGCGTGAGTATATTCACAGAGAATAAACGGTCTGCCGTCCCTGCCGGTAAGAGCGTATTCCTCACACTCCCAGGGTCTGTAATACATTTTGCTCTGCACATCGGAAAGCTCCTTTTCATCGGGAGCCCTATGACATTCAAAATGAACAAATCTTGATTTATCCTGCTCCTTTAACCATTTGTACATCTTTTTAGGTGTTTCGCCGCCTAAGGACTCATTACCCATAGACCAGCAAACAACGCAGGAATGGTTTTTATCTCTGTGATAAAGTGCCTTAATACGCTCCATACACGCCTTTTCCCATTCGGGACGGGAGCCGGGAAGCTGAGGACAGCCGATAATCTGCGACCAATTGGTGCCGTGGGTTTCCATATTATTTTCATCAATAACATAAAGACCGTACTCGTCGCACAGCTCATACCATCTGGGCGTATTTGGATAATGAGAGGTTCTTACGGCGTTGATATTGTTCTTTTTCATAAGCTCAATATCCTTACGCATAACCTCCTCGCTGATATATCTGCCTGTTTTGCAGTCAAATTCGTGACGGTTTGTACCCTTGAAAACAACACGGCTTCCGTTTATTCTGATAATTCCGTCCTTTATTTCAACAGTTCTGAAGCCTGCTTTTGCGGAAATATATTCAATGGGTGTGCCGTTATTTTTAAGCGTAAATACAACGGTGTAAAGGTGCGGATTTTCGGCACTCCAGGGTGTTACGTTTGTAACAATGGCTTTAAGCCTTGTAACATGGTCCTCATTGGCGTACTGACTGTCAAGAGCCACCACTGCGCCGTCGGTGTCAACAACACTCATATCAATGCTGAGTCCCTCGTATGAGCCGTTTGTTTTAACAGTAACGTCAAGATATCCGTCACGGAGAGTTGAATCCGGCTCTGCGTGAATTTCAAAATCACGGATATATTCCTTCTCGGTGGTATAGATGTAAACATCACGGAAAATACCGCCCAAGCGCCACATATCCTGGCACTCCAGCCAGCTGCCTGTGCACCAGCGGTAAACCTCAACGCCTATTACGTTGGAGCCTTCGTTAAGATAACGTGTAATATCAAATTCACTGCGGTTAAAGGTGGATTCGCTGTAACCGACTCTTTCGCCGTTAATGTAAAGATAAAATGCGGATTCAACGCCCTCAAAGCAAAGCACAACTCGCTTTGAAAGCAAGGATTTATTAATATGGATTCGTTTAAGATAACAGCCTACGGGATTATGCTTTGTAGGCGCATTGGGAGGACATATATCCTCGCTTCCCTCCCAAGGATAGCGAACATTACAGTATTGGGACTGGTCGTAGCCCTGCATCTGCCACGAGCATGGCACAATTACGCTGTCCCAGTTATGAGCGTCATAAAGAGGCTGGGCAAAATCCGACGGTCTGTATGCATAATTTTTGTAAAGCTTAAACTTCCATTTTCCGTTGAGAAGCTTGCACCTTGAAGATGCGTAGCGGTTTGCCTTTTTTGCCTCGTCAAAATTTTCATAGGGCATCAGGGTTGCATGCTGGGGAAGCCTGTTAACCGCAACAATCTCCGGGTTGCTCTGCCATTCTGTATATCCGTCAATAAAATTTCTTTCCATATCGTATAACTCCGTAATATATTATCTTCTG
The DNA here is from genome assembly GCA_051881275.1 of Eubacterium sp. Taxonomy (GTDB): domain Bacteria; phylum Bacillota; class Clostridia; order Oscillospirales; family Acutalibacteraceae; genus Eubacterium_R. The sequence goes on from JBJEPO010000059.1 coordinate 13,427, forward strand.
TGAAATTTACCCTCCTGATAGCCCTCCTGCTTAAAGCAGACGGCCACGGAACGAAATAGTATTTTCAAATCCAATTTTATGCTCCAATTGTCGCAGTATTCCTTATCAAGCTTCATTTTTTTCATAAGGGATATACTGTCTCTGCCGTTAATCTGCGCCCAGCCGGTAAGTCCGGGGCGATAACGGTACACACCGTATTCAAGCCTGAGCCGGTGCGCCCTGATTTCGCTTGAAATAAGCGGACGGGGACCCACAAAGCTCATATCGCCTTTAAGAATATTCCAAAGCTGAGGAAGCTCGTCAAGGCTTGTCTTTCTTAAAAACTTGCCGAATTTTGTAATATACTGCTCGGGATTTTCAAGCTCGCCGGTGGCACAGTTAGGCGTATTGTTTTTCATAGTCTGAAATTTGTAAATGATAAACGGCTTTCCGCCTCTGCCCCTTCGCTCGTGGCTGAAAAACACACTGCAATCCGGGATGAAAAAGTTTATACAGCATATAACGAGAAATAACGGCGACAGTACAACAAGCGCCGTAAATGACACAACTATATCAAATAATCGCTTCCATTTTGTAGGACCGAAATATTTTTTAATAAAATCTTTCATATTCATTCCTCTGTAACCGCATTTTTGAATTTCGCCCAATACGGTAAAAACTCAATATAAAGTGGTTGATTATAGGGATTATACCATATAGGATAAAGAATTGCAATTTATTTGTAGAGAATTATAATAAATTATCAACATTTTTTAAAAATATGTCTAAAAGGTTGCAAAATATATTTTCTAAATATATAATTATAATATTGAATTTTATATTAATGAGGTATTAAAAATGAAACAAATCATTAAAGGCTGTCTGTGTATTATTCTTTGCCTTACAATCGGATTTACTCTTACCGGCTGTTCAAGCGCCGAGCTGACGGAGGATAACGTCACAAAAACAGTGGAAAAGGTTGAAGCAGCACTTAAAGAGTTTGACACCAAGGACCTTGAAAAGTATGTTGACAGTGAAACGCTCAGCTACATTTTAAAAATGGCTAAAGGTCACGACCAATTTTCCGATTTGGGAAAAGCCATATTTGAGAATCTTGATATTGAGATTGACTCAATAAATCTTGAAGAAAAAACCGTCACCGTATCCGTTATGAACAAGGATTTGTATTATGTGGCGTCGGATTTCACCCAAAATCTGCTGAGCAATTATTCATCATTACAGCTTCTTAACAAGCTTAACGACGACGATTTTCTTGACAATGGACTTGCCCAGCTTACCCAGGGAATTACCGACGCTCAGATGAAGGACGATTCGGTACAGGTAACTCTTACAATTACCCAAGGCAAGAAAAATCTTGTACTGGGCTTTGACGAAGCAGCCGAGGACGCTGTTTCGGGCGGTGCATTAACCGCTATAAAACAGCTTGTATAAATATATTATATAAAACAATTTAAAAAAAGTAGTGACAAAGAGTTAATTTTATGTTAATATAGTACAAGCGTGTAAATTATCCCAAATATGAGGTGAAATAAATGGCTAACAAATTCGTAACCGCTATTTTCGGAGATTACTCAAAAAAAGAAGTAAAAAAGCTCCGTAAGAAAGTTGACAAAATCCTTTCCCTTGAAGAAAAGTACAAGGCAATGGATGACAAGGAACTTTCTTCCCAGACACAAATTTTTAAGGACAGACTTGCCGCAGGCGAAACACTTGACGACATTCTTCCGGAGGCTTTTGCTGTTTGCCGTGAAGCGTCGGACCGTGTGCTTGGTATGAAGCACTTTGAAGTACAGCTTATCGGCGGTATTGTTCTGCACCAGGGCAGAATTGCCGAAATGAAAACAGGTGAAGGTAAAACACTTGTTGCTACTCTTCCGGCATACCTTAATGCTCTTACAGGAGAGGGCGTCCACATCGTAACCGTAAATGATTACCTTGCAAAGCGTGACTCTGAATGGATGGGCAAAATCTATCGTTTCCTTGGTCTTAGCGTAGGTCTTATCATTCACGAAAAGAACAACGCCGAGCGTCAGGAGGCATACAACTGCGACATTACATACGGAACCAATAACGAAATGGGATTTGACTATCTTCGTGACAATATGGTTCAGTATAAAGAACAGAAGGTACAGAGAGGTCACATTTTTGCCATCGTGGACGAGGTTGACTCAATCCTTATTGATGAGGCACGTACTCCTCTTATCATCAGCGGTAAGGGCGAGCAGTCAACAGACCTTTACCGTCAGGCAAATGCATTTGCAAAAACTCTTAAAATGGTTAAGGTTGCTAAAATGGACGAAAAGCAGGACACAGAGGCAACCTATGACGGCGACTATATCGTTGACGAAAAGGCTAAAACGGCAACTCTTACTCAGGACGGTGTTAAAAAGGCCGAGTCTTATTTCAATGTTGAAAACCTTATGGAAATGGAGAACACCACACTCCTCCACCATATCAATCAGGCTATCAAGGCTAACGGCGTAATGAGAAGAGATATTGATTACGTTGTTACAGACGGTCAGGTTAAAATCGTTGATGAATTTACTGGTCGTATTATGGAGGGCAGACGTTATAACGAAGGTCTGCATCAGGCTATAGAGGCTAAGGAAGGCGTTAAGGTTGAGCACGAGAGCAAAACTCTTGCTACAATCACCTTCCAAAACTATTTCCGTCTTTACAGCAAGCTTTCAGGTATGACAGGTACCGCTTCAACTGAGGCTCCCGAATTTTCCGAAATCTACAAGCTTGACGTTGTTGAAATTCCTACTAATAAGCCTTTGGCACGAATTGACCAT
>JBJEPO010000060.1:0-2858 GCA_051881275.1 Eubacterium sp.
TCTGCACTGTCAAAATCACAGGCAATAATTACGTCTTTTCCCATTAATCAATCACTCCTATAATATCACTTAATTTATCAATACCAAGGCTTTCACATTCCTTAGGTAAAGTTTCAATAATATCCTTGCAGGCGTAGGGGCTTACAAGGTTTGCGGCACCTACCTGCACCGCTGTCGCACCTGCCATCATCATTTCTATAACGTCCTTTGCGGTAGATACACCGCCGCATCCCATAACAGGAATATCGCATGTCTTTGACACCTGATAAACCATTCTCACTGCCACGGGAAATACCGCACTGCCGCTGAAGCCGCCCATTTTATTTGCGATAACAGGCTGTCTGCGTTTAACGTCAATACGCATACCCAGCAGTGTATTAATAAGGCAGATACCGTCGGCTCCTGCCTCCTGGCACGCCTTTGCTATGGACACAATATCGGTAACATTAGGGCTGAGCTTAATAAACACAGGCTTTGTTGTAACCGCCTTTACGGCTCTTGTAACCTCTGCCGCACATTCCGGAGAAGTGCCGAAGCTCATTCCTCCGCCGTGAACATTTGGGCAGGAAACATTAACCTCAAGAATGCCCACCTGCTCCTGCTTGTCAAGAAGTTCACAGGTATAAGCGTAATCCTCAACGCTGAAGCCGGACACGTTGGCAATAACCTTTTTATTAAAAATCTTCTTTAATTCGGGCAGCTCGTGTTCAATAACGTGATGCACACCGGGATTTTGAAGTCCTACGGCGTTTATCATACCTGCCTCGCACTCGGCAATTCTCGGTGTGGGATTGCCGAATCGGGCATCCTTGGTAGTGCCCTTGAAGGAAAAGGAGCCTAAAATATTAATATCGTAAAACTCGCTGAACTCCTGACCGAAGCCGAAGGTTCCGGAGGCAGGTACTACGGGATTATCCATTTCCATTCCTGCAAGATTCACACGCAAATCTACCATATAATCTCCTCCTTTACAAGCACGGGTCCGTCCTTACAAATACGCTTACTGCCGTATTTTGTTTTACAGGAGCAACCCATACACGCACCGAAGCCACAGCCCATTCTCTCCTCAAAGCTGAACTGTCCCGACACGTCGGTTGCATTGTAAACAGCCTTCAGCATAGGCAGAGGACCGCAGGTGTAAAAATAATCGTAATCATCAGGCAGAGCGTCGGTAACAAAGCCTTTAACACCGTAGGAGCCGTCGGCGGTGGCGACTATTGTATCACAGCCGAGAGCCTTAAACTCCTGCTCGTAAAATACCTCGTCCTTAGTGTTAAAGCCGAGGACTGCCACAGGCTTCTGACCGTCGGCAATAAGCTTTTTTGCAAGATTATACAAAGGCGGAACGCCTACTCCGCCGCCCAGAAGTAACGGCTTTTTTGATTTTGTAATATCGTAGCCGTTGCCCAGACCGGTAAGCACGTCAAGCATCTCGCCCTGCTCCATAGCGGACATTATTTTTGTGCCCTCGCCCACAACCTTATACAGCAATGTTAAGGTACTGTCGTCATAATCGCACACGGAAATGGGACGGCGCAGATATTTGCCTGTAATGGCAATGTTTACAAACTGACCGGGAGCGGTAATATACTGTGTATCGCCCTCAAGCACCATTTTGTAAACATCGGCGGTAAGAGGCTCGTTTGATAAAATTGTAAAATTTCCCTGTTTATACATAATGATTTCCTTTATTCTGCGTCAATGGTGCTGACACCGAGAGTAATTTCCTCAAGGACATCAAGCAGCACCTTAACGGTATCAAGAGAAGTAAACATTGTAACATTGTTATCAACGGCGGCACGTCTGATTTCCGAGCCGTCGGAATGGGAGTCGCCTGCGTTAATATCAATGGTGTTGATAACATAGGCAATATGGCCCTGACGAAGTGCCATAAGAATTTCGTCACTGTCGTCGGCGGTAAGCTTACGGCGTACTCTTGTTCTTATTCCGTTGGCTTTAAGGAATTTAGCAGTACCCTCGGTTGCCTCAATATTAAAGCCCAAATCGTAGAAACGCTTAACAAGAGGCAGAGCCTTTGGCTTGTCCTGGTCGGCGATTGTAACAAGAACAGTGCCGTAGTTTGCAACATTCATACCCGACGCCTGAATTGCTTTGTAAAGCGCTCTTGTAAGAGAATTGTCGTAGCCGATAGCCTCACCTGTTGATTTCATTTCAGGTGAAAGATAAGTGTCCATACCCTTAAGCTTGCTGAATGAGAAAGCGGGAGCTTTAACATACCAGCGTTTCTTTTCGGCAGGGTAAACCTGAGTAATGCCCTGTTCCTTTAGGGAATGGCCGAGAATAACCTGCGTGGCAATATGAGCCATAGGCACAGAGGTTGCTTTTGAAAGGAAAGGAACGGTACGTGAGGAGCGTGGATTAACCTCAATTACATAAACATCATCGTTTTCATCGGCTATAAACTGGATATTATAAAGTCCTATTATATTAATTGCCTTACCAAGCTTTACGGTATAGTCAAGGATTTTATCCTTTACGCTTTGGGGTACGGAGAATGTGGGATATACGGAAATTGAGTCACCGGAGTGAACGCCCGTACGCTCAACGTGCTCCATAATACCGGGAATAAACACATCGTTACCGTCGCAGATTGCGTCAACCTCAAGCTCCTTACCGGAGATATATTTATCTACAAGAACAGGCTGTTCCGTATTGATTTCAACGGCAGTCTGGAGATAGTGGCGCAGAGATTCCTCATTGGCAACTATCTGCATGGCACGTCCGCCGAGAACGAAGGACGGTCTTACAAGCACGGGATAGCCTATGCTTTCAGCGACCTTTACGCCCTCTTCAATATCCGTAACGGCAAGTCCCTTTGGCTGAGGAATACCAAGCTC
>JBJEPO010000061.1:0-16006 GCA_051881275.1 Eubacterium sp.
GGTACAACAGTTTCCCAATCAATTTGCAGGGCGTTGCCCTCTACAATATATGCATTTGTTGTAAGAGGAAGAAAGTCAATTTTTGTGCTGACAATATCCTCCGTTTCCTTTATCATTTGGCTTTCGGCAATCCAAAGGGCTGTTTTTGCAACAGTTACGGCAAAGTCGTTTATCTCAATGCCGTAAAACTGGCTGATTTTAACCTTTATAATATCGCCGGAATCAAATACAATTTGGTCTTGGTTAATAATTGCCAAAGCCTCGTTTTCAAGCTTACGCAGGGAAATATATGTTTCCGTTAAGAAATTACCCGAGCCGCAGGCAGGGTCAAGGAATTTAAGAGTTGATAATTTATCGCAAAACGCATTAAGCCTGTCCTTCTGCACATTAGGCTGTTTTAGCTGTTTAATTTCCTCAAGCTCGCTTTTCAAATCATCAAGAAAAAGCGGGTCAATAACCTTATGTATATTTTCAATAGAGGTATAGTGCATACCGCCGCTTCTGCGTGTTTCGGGATTCAATGTGCTTTCAAAAAGAGCACCGAAGATAGTAGGGCTGATTTCAGACCAGTCAAAATCCTCGCTTGCATTTTGTAAAATAAGCTCTCTTATTTCGTCCGTAAACTGCGGAATTTCAATATTTTCCTCTGCAAACAAACCGCCGTTTACATAGGGAAACTGTGCAAGCTCTTCATCAATATACGGATCTCTGTCCTCTATTTTAGTATTTAGTATTTTGAACAAATCAATAAGAGCACTGCGAAGATGCCTTGCATCAAATTCTTTAAGATAATCGTGGAACATTAAATGCTTGCCGAAAACACCTGCGTCCTCTGCATAAAAGCAGAAAACAAGGCGAACGCAAAGCATATTAAGGCTTTTAAGCGAGCTTTCATCATCGGGATTTACATACTGCTTACGTAGTGCGTCATACAGCCTACCGACTATTTCTCCTGCCTTAATGGATATTTCCATTTCTCTTTTAATATTTTCGTTGCCTGTATCAACAAGGAAATCAAGACGGTAAAATTCCTTATCAAGATTTTTAAGCAAAATCTGCTCCGGCTCGGAATTAGGATTTTCCATATCATAAACAAGAAACTCGCTGAAATTACAGGTGATTATCCATCTCGGTCTGCGAGAAAAGGGCAACTCGGCAGAATAACGCTTTGCCTGCTGAAATGGAGTAAGCAAACTACCGTCGGATTGCTTTATTGCCTTTCTCAAATCCTTACCGAGACCCTTCTGCTCAATAAGCACCTTTGTTTCGGGAATATATCCGTCAATAAAGCTGGTATGGTCAAGGTGAACCTGGTCTTCAAATTCAATATAGTGGGAGGCATTCTCAACACCGTAAACTGTGCCTAAAAGCTCAAGCCAAAACTTTTGGCTCTCGCCCTTTTCGTATCCCTTATCCTTCCAATATTCAGCAAAGGCCTTTGCCGCCTTTCTTCTTTCCTGTTCATTTAATTTAATGCTCATAATATTTCTCCGAATAAATTTATGATATTATTTTATCATTATTGATAAAACAATTCAACATTTAATATCGGTTGCTTTTTTACGGTAAAATGATATAATAGAAAAACAGAAAAATTAGTTTCGGCGGTGATAAAATGGTTATATTTTTTACAGGCACCGGCAACAGCCGTTATGCCGCAAGGCGCATTGCAGAGATAACCGAAGACGAGCTTCACGACAGCTTTAAAGCAATCCGTGAGAATCAGGGCGACTGCCTTGAGTCGCAAAAGCCTTTGGTTTTTGTTTGCCCCACCTACGCATACAGGATACCAAGGGTTTTTGAGCAATACATCAGGCGGTGCAAATTCAGCGGTAACAAAGAGGCGTATTTTGTTATGACCTGCGGAAGCTATATCGGCTCGGCGCAGACTCATATTGCAAAAATGTGCGACGATTTGGACCTTAAATTTATGGGCGTTGCAAAGGTTGATATGCCGGAAAATTACATTTGTATGTTTGACTCACCCACCGATGAACAGGCACAGAAAATCATATCCGCCGCCGACAAAATCATAGACGAAACGGCAAACGCCATTAAAAATAACAAAAGGCTGAAGCCTGTACGAGGCTCCGCCTTTATGACATATTTTGTAAATCCCGTATTTTACAGGCTGTTTGTGCACGACAAAAAGTTTTACACCACCGATGACTGCACAGGCTGCGGTATGTGCAGTGCGCTATGCCCTATGAACAACATAAAAATGCATAACAAACGCCCCGTATGGCAGGGCAACTGCACCCAATGCCAATGCTGCATAGCCGTTTGCCCTAACAAAGCCATAGAATACGGTGAAAAAGCCAAGGGCAAAAACAGATACTATCTTAAATGATTACTCATTTTCCGGATAGTCGGGCAAATCAACAATAATAGGCTTATGGTTAACGGCAGGCAGGAATTTTTCCACAATATCTGCCGTATTGAATTTCAGCGACGAGGTATTCACACAGGGATGACAGCCTAATGTATCCTTTTCAAACACGGGCTTATCCACCACTAACTGAACACGGTTATTTTTATCATTCATAAGTCCCATAATTGACACTGCGCCGGGTTTTATATCAAGAAATTCAAGCATAAATTCCTCTCCGGCAAAGGACAGACGTGAGCATCCGATTTGCTTTGTAATATCCTTTGTTTTAAAAGGCTTGTCGCCGGGCATCATCAGCAGGTAAAAATCCGTTTTCTGCCTGTTGCACAAAAACAGATTTTTGCATATCAAGGTGCCAAGCACAGAGTCAATTCTGTTGCAGGCCTCCATAGTGTCCGCATGACCGTGGTCGGTGCGCTGATACTCAATGCCAAGGCTGTCCAAAAAATCATATACTCTTATTTCTCTTTCTTCCCTGCCCGAGACGTCGGCAGGTCTTCCGTTATAAAGCTCCATAATTAGTGTAACAATCCTAACCTTTCCGATTGTAAATTTCAACTCATTTTACCACATCAAAACACAAAATACAACCTAAAGGAAAATACTATGTCCGTTTTAAGATGTCCCGTCTGCGGCGGTGATTTAATCAAAAGTGAAAAAGCGTATAAATGCCTGTCAAATCACAGCTTTGATATTGCAAAAGAGGGTTATGTTAACCTGCTCCAAAGCAGTAAAAGCGGTGACAAAATGGGTGACAGCAGAGAATCTGCCAGGGCACGTCATACATTCCACGCTAAAAATTATTATATACATTTAAAAAACGAGATAGCTAAAAGAATGTCCGGCACGGTGCTTGACATTTGCTGCGGCGAGGGATACTACGACGATTATGACGGCGAAATTTACGGCTTTGACATCAGCAGGGAAATGGTACGCCTTGCGTCAAGGAGAAACAGGAACGCAGTGTATTTTGTTTCTAATCTTGCAAAAATTCCTGTAAATGACAATAGCATTGACACTGCCATTCACCTGTTTGCGCCCTTTAAAGGCAGGGAATTTGCACGAATTTTAAAGGAAAACGGCAGACTTTACTCGGTAATTCCCGGTGAAAACCATTTGATTGAACTGAAAAATGCCGTTTACGACACACCCTACAAAAACGATGAAAAGGCGCCGGAATGTGACGAATTAAGGCTTATATCTAAAACAAAAATCTCCGACAGGATTGATATTCCCGCCGAAGATGTAAAAACGCTGTTTTCAATGACTCCTTATTATTACCGCACAAGCGAAAAGGACAAGGCAAAGCTTGATATTACCTGCCCTGAAAAAATCACCCTTGAATTTGTAATATTGGAATATAAAAAATCCCGGTGAACACTGTCACCGGGATATATTTTTTAAAAGGTAAATGTTTTTTCTTCTCCTGCTTTGAAGTCAACCGACTGTGGCTTTGAACCCTTGCAGGAGATTTTTATTGTTTGGTCAGCATTTGATTTAACTACTGCCGTGATTTTATCCTTGCTCCAGGTAATTGAAACCTCAGCCTGTGTTTTTGCCATAAGACCGCTGACGGTGCCCTCGGTCAAATCGTCTGTCATTGCAGGGAAAATCTCAATTTCGCCTGTATCGGAATAAAGCATCATCTCATCAATTACACCCACAATGCCGAGAGATGTATCGGTGCAGTAGCAGTCGGAGCCTCTGTTTGTGTTGTGGTCCGTCATAAGCGAATTATAGTAAACCTTGTTGGTAAGCAGCTTTTTCAATGCTTTCTCAACATTTTCGCTATCCTTTAATCTTGCGCCTACCAGACCTTTATGAAGCCAACCGTGAGTCTGTGTTTCCTCGCTTTCTTTGCCGGCACTGTTTCTGTTATCAAGTGCCTGAATACAAGCCTTGCGAAGCTCATCGTTGTCCTGTGTTTCATTTGAGGGCCAAGCGCAGTAAAGATGACTTATGTGGCGGTGCTCGTTATTTTCTTCAAAATTATATGCCGCCCATTCCTTCAGTGCGCCTGTATCATCGTACAGATACGGCGGTAATTTACTGTTCAGGTACTCCCATTTCTCAATGTCGGACTTGTACTGCTGGGCGTTAACGGAATTTTCCACATCAATAAGCATTTCAAAGCCTTTTCTCGCCGCACTTATATCCGCAGAAACATTGGCAGTTCTTGCCGACTCCATATTAGCGGGCGTATTTTCCGGTGAATATCCGGGAAGTATGCAGTAGTATTCATCATCGGAGAGAGCGGTTTTGCCCTTTTCATAATGAATATAACCATCGCTGTCGGTGTAATATTCCTCTGTAAGCATCTGCTCCCAGAAATTCGCCTGGAGCTGTAACAAAGGAAGAAGAATATCCTCTAAAAGACGCTTTTCGCCCTCATCTGTATCAATCGTCACATTGCCGTAGCACTGATAAAATTCATAAATGGGCTGAATCATCCAGGAGGCGCCGTTATTCCAATATTCAAAGGAGTAATCCGTGCTGTACTCAACAGACACTGCGCTGGTGCCGTCGGTATTACAGGGCACCTGAATTGCATCCTTAAAGCCGTAATTGTGAAGCGCATTGATTTTCCAATCGTCAATTTGGTCAAGCACAAATCTAATATAGCTTTCGCCGTAGGAAATCGTATTTGAGCTGTTCATACCGGAGCATTGCAGATTTACATTTGCATCCATAGTGAATGCGCCGTTCCATCTCGGGCCCCATTCGCCTGTCCACATACCGTACAGTCTGCCGATAAGATTGCCGCCGCTGCAGCAAATCATAGCATACCTGCCGGCGTTATACGCCTTTTCAACCATAGAGGAATTAAGGGTATCGCTTTTTCTTTGAAGTGATATAATATCGTCATTTGACAAGCTGCTATCCTCTGATTTCAATTCAAAGGAAACACGGTTAAACAGCTCTCCCTGCTCCTTACTGCTGGGGACAAGAGCCTTTGAGTAATCAAAATTGTCACCGCCGAATTGGTCGGCAACCGCTTGGCATCTTGTCAAAAGTGAGTCAACAAGATTATATGACTTTGCATCGGCAAAATCATCGTATGCACCCATTTCAAAATCTCTGTCGGACAGGGTAATCAAATAAACCTCGTCTGCGCCTGTGATTTTAACCGCCGGGTTTTCATCGCCGACTTTAACGTCCTCTTCACTGCTGTCAAGGTAGATTTTCTCCTTTGTTCCGCCTTTGCTTACAATATATGTAAGAGTTGAAAATCCGCCGTTTATAAGCTCACTGCCCTCAAAGGATGGATAATGAGCAGCAACAGCAAGGTAGGAGCCGTCGTCGCCGGCAAGCTTTTTGTATTTTATGCCCGCCTCGGCATTGTCGCCGAAATTGTACATTTTGGAAATGTCATCAAATGACAGGGTAAGATTTACTTTTTCGCCGTCTGCAGACTGTGCAATCTTTGTAATTGTTGCGTCATCGGTTCGTGATGTGAATGTGCGGCGTTCCCAGGTTCCGTTTTTGTCGGTGTATTTTACACAGGCTTCTCCCGTTTCGTAATCGCACCAGCGAATATAATCGTTATAGCTCTGTTTTTCCTGTGACAGACGAAGCTGACCGCCCGGGTGGAAGCAGTAAACAGAATACCACGGCTCCTCGGTTTTGTAGGATTCGCCGTTAACTATCATCTGTCTTACATCGTCGAGCTTTCCGGAAATATCGGGGTTTTCCCTGATTGTATCGCAGGGCATAATAAAGTAGTTGTTTTGATAAATAATTGTGTCATCGTATGGCGAGCCTGAAGTTACACAGCCGTTAACACCGTTGCCTGTAACAAAGCCCTCACGCCATGCACGCATTTTTTTGCCCTTTTGACCCTTTGCCTTTACCTGTGAATATTCGGTAGAATACACTTTGTATGTATCGGTATTGTCCATAAGCATTACGGCGTTTTCTGATTTACTGCAGGCAGTAACGGAAAGCACAAGAACTGCACACAGAATAATACACATTGATTTTTTAATTATATTTTTCATAAACGCATCCCTCCGATACTATTCTATCATATTTAGGCAAAATAAAAAACAGTAATTTATGAAAAATCTAAAATATTCGGGCTTTAAGTTCCCCGGTCATTAACACAAAAAAACATTATAAATAAAAAATAAATCCGAACCCATCGCCTAAAAACGTGAAGTTCGGATTTATCCAATATGGCTCCCCTTGTTGGACTTTTAAGGTTGTGCAACAAACTACGAAAAGTCCCCCGGACTGTTTCTCCCAAATCATAGATTTGGAGTTTCTTGTCGTTGGTTTAAGTCCAATGGCAAAAAATAAAAGAGAGATACATTTCTGTATCTCTCTTGTGGCTCCCCTTGTTGGACTTGAACCAACGACAACTCGGTTAACAGCCGAGTGCTCTACCGACTGAGCTAAAGAGGAATATCTCTCAAGTGCTTAAATATAATAACAGATTAGATATTCAATGTCAATATATTTTTTAAACTTTTTTGAAATATTTTGCCTCTTATTTTTCAAAAGGATAAACCAGATTCATTTGACGGCGGCATTCGTCCATGATTTTAAGACAATCCAGCGTTGCTGAAAACGGTATATAGTCCGACTGAAGTTTGCCCTGCCTGATTTCTTCGGCAACACGGGTAAATTCCGTAAGATAATCGGTTTTGCCTCTAAAGGTTTCACTGCCTGCTTTGCTTTTCAGCACTGCAACGGAAGCCATGTGGAAAACAGGGATTTTTATGGTGCCCGCTGAGCCCTTTATAACGCAGTTTTCTTTAAGAGAGGTCAGGGACATTTTAAGGGTGCATTTTGTGCTGCCGTAGGTTAGAATTACGGTTTCTTTTATGTCAATTCCGTTTTTCAAGGTGCCCTTACATTCTATATTATCGGGATAACCGAAAAGATTATAGCAATAAGTGATAGGATAAATGCCTATATCAAGCAGTGCACCGCCTGCTGTTTCGGGAGTCAGCACTCTTGAATTTTTATTCATCATAACGCCGGGGAAGGAATAGCAGATATTAACGCTTTTAACCTGACCTATTCTGCCGTCCTTTATCCATTTTTTCACAGTTAAAGCAACGTCGCTGAACCAAGTCCACATTGCCTCGGCAAAATACACTCCGTTTTCCTTGGCACAGTCAATCATTTTCAGTGCGTCATCATAGGTAACAGCCACCGGCTTTTCACACAAAACAGGCTTTTTACTGCTCAGTGCTAAAATTGCGTATTCCTTATGGCTTGTGTGGGGCGTTGCAATGTACACTCCGTCAACATTCTCAAAATTTACAGCCTCCTGCGCCGTTTTAACGGCAACGGCACCCACCTTTTCGGCAAGCTCTTCCGCCGTTTTTTCATTTCTGCCGTAAACAACGGCTATTTCGTGATTTCCTGCAAGTATGCTTTTGGCAGTTGAGCCGGCGATACTGCCGCTGCCGATATATGCCCATCTGAATTTATCCATAGTGTAACGATAACAGCCTCCGTAATTTTATATTACTATTGTAGCAAACACACGACGATAATTCAATATTTATAGCTGTGCTTTGTAAAGCTTTGCTTTAAACGTCTTGCTTTTGTCATTTTTGCTGTACTCACAGTATTTGTCAAATTTCAGTCCGCATTTTTCCATAACTCTGCCTGAAGCCGGATTATCAACGGCGTGGTAGGCGCATATTTTATTTACCCCTAATTCTCTATGAACAAAATTAATAATCGCATTCATAGCCTCAGTGGTATATCCCTTATTCCAGTAATCATAGTGAATATTATAACCCATGCCCCAATATCCCCGGTGCTCGCTGCTGGGACCTATACCTCCTGTACCGATAACTCTATTCTCGCTTTTCAGCACAAAAGCCCAGTTCCATTCATTTTCATCTGTATATGTTGATTTTATCCATTCAATAGTCCGGCTTATATCGGTTGTCAAAGGATATGACATAAATTTTGCTACTCTCGGGTCGCTGTTCCAGCTAAAGCAAGCCTCTGCGTCGCTCAATTCAACCGGTCTTAAAATAAGCCTTTCAGTTTCAATGATCGGTTCTTTTCTCATGCTATCACTTCCTTTTCTTTTCTATTACAATGAACGGTACAAGAACCTCTCTTTCGTCAATGCCTGCGTGCACACCGATAAAAGGATTGTCCTCACGGTAGTTTTCCAATGTTAAATCGTCTGTTGCCACCGCAAGAAAGTCGCCTATAAATTCCTCCGCTCTCGGATGTGGCTTGCCGAAGCCAAACAGGTGACTGTCATAAACCTCCTGCTTTGTCATAAGGATAAATTTGTCACCGAACAGCTTGTTAAATTCTCTCTTAAAATCCTCTTTACAGCCGTCTTTTACAAATAAGCTTCTCGCTCTCGGCTCTATGGAGGCAGGTCGTTTAAGCATATTTCGCAAAGCAGGATAATCCTCAAGAAATTCCATTTTACTGTCAATCAAGCCATGGTCGGCGGTGACTATAACCACGGAATCCTCAAGCTGAGAAGAAATATCCTTTACAAGACTGTCAATTTCAAGGATTTTTCTGTGAACCGCATGGGAGGTAACACCGAATACGTGCATATCCGAGTCGGGATAGGGATTGTAGGTGTAAATGTATTTTCTGCCGTCCTGCAACCCAAGCTTTAACACCGCCTGTTTAATATCGGAAAAGCTCTCAACGGCAGGACTGCTGAAGGGCGACAAATAACAGGCTTTTACATCAGGGTTTTTCTCCTCAATTCTCTCAAAAATAGACTTGCAGGAAATATATTTGCCTGCCACATTATAATCGGCGGCTTTCTCGCCGTTTTTCTGCAAGGTGTTCCTGAAAACAGCAACATTTTCATCAAGTTCCTTAAAATACAAATCCCAGCCCAGCCAGCCGTGTTCAATGGGTGAATAGCCCGACTGAATTGAGGTTGTGGCGGCGGTGGTTGTAGGAGGAAAAACAGAGGATACGGAGCATAACATATTCTGCTTTAAAAACGAATTTTCATCAAGATGATAATTTATTGCGTCCGTGCCTAATCCGTCAAAGAGCATAACTATCACGTTTTTATAATTCTTTGCCAGTATTTCGTCCAACTCTACCAGGGTTTTATGAGGGCAGTCCGTTACGCCGTAGTGCTTTAAAACAGACGCAGCTATTGACAAAATACTTTTATCATAATCGGGAAACATAATTTTTGCCATTTTAATTCATTTACCTCGCTTTCAAATCAAACAAAAATTTTTTGTGCCGTCATATACATTTTCAAGAGCACAGGCGCCGTAAGGCTTTACTCCCGACCTTGCAAAATCATGACGATGCTGCGATATTTGCTGTATATATTTCTCATTTGGTTTAATAAATATTAACATATTTACACCTTTGTGAAAATATCCAGAATATGCTCGGACAATCCTACCATATCCTCACGCTCGCAGATATTTGATAAGAATTTCATATACTCCTCAAATTCTCTTTTGTTTAGCCTATCTAATTTATTGTTGTTAATATAAGACAGCATATCAACGCCTACAAAGTGTAATCGTGTAATAGGATAATCCTTCATAAGCTCATCAATGTCCGACTTTCGATAAAGCTCAAATATCTCATTCGGACTTGATTTTGCGTGATAATTTTCGTCAATCAATCCGCTGTCAAGATAAGAAAGTATCCTTTTTTTATAAAACATTTTATACATACAGGTGTCGTTATTGCAATAAGCAGAATATATAATTCCGCCTTTCTTTGCAACTCTAATTGCTTCGCTGATTGCTTTATGCTTATCCTCATCATTAAATAAATGATACATAGGCCCAAGGAGTAAAACTATATCGTATGTATTGCTGTCAATAAATGACAAATCACAGGCGTTACCCTCATAGATTTTTATATTATGCTTTGGCTTGACCTTTTTCTTCATTATGTCAATGTTGTGTGGTACAAGCTCAACAGCCGTAACATCATATCCCCTTTCTGCAAGAGTAATTGAATATCTGCCGGTACCTGCACCGATTTCAAGTATCCTTGCATTTGGAGTGAGATATTTTTCGATATATCGCATTGTAGTAAGATATTCCGGTGATCTGCTTTGAACCGAGAGCCTTTCGTCCTCGTTAAAATTGTTATAATATTCTTCAATAAATTTCGTGTTCATTATAAAATCTCCTTTTCATATTCAACAATCGTCATACGCTTATTGATTTTTCTTTCATAATCAGTAGCGGTATATCCGAATTTTTCATACAGATGTATGTTCCTTTTTTCCTGTTTTATTGTAAAAAGATGCCATCGCCGAAAATCGCAAAGCATATCCTCCGCAAGCTCCAACGCTTTTTGCCCAAAGCCTTTATTTTGTTGCTTATTCAGTATAAAAAAGTCGGAAATATGTACTGTATCATCTTTTAACACAAAGCATATTTCACCTATTTTCCTACTGTTTTCTTTAATCCAATAAAGCTGTGCTTTTTCGTATTTTTTTAAAAATTTTGTGTAAGTCATTAAAACAGGACTGATTTTATCACGGTATCGCAGAAATGTTGTCATATAACCTAATTTAATCATTAAAAATGCTTTTACTTTTTCATTGCTTTTCACTTCAACAAGCTTCATAAAATCACCCCTAAATACAAAAATCCGCCGACAAACATTACTGTTCATCGGCGGTTAAAGCTATATAAACCAATTCTACCTCAAATCCCGATGAACACAACACGAATAATCCCATGCATAATTGTGCATAGAATCGGAGTTCATATAAGATTTTGAGTTAAAATTTAACATAAAGCCAATTTCTTCCTTCAACTTTTTTGTCATATTAACACATCGGTAAAATTATGTCAACATAAAAAATCATTTATTTCACATTTCAAAAGCACAGACAGTATTATCAATCGTCATTTTTATATGCAAAAAACATAATCCAAAACAACACTCCCGCCAAAGCAAGGGCACATCCCAACCCTGTATAAAACACGGCGATAAAAGCTTCGGGAACGAGTCCCGAGGAGCGAAGCCAAATTCCGCCGCCCATCATAAACGCCATTATAATATACGATTTTAAGTCAAAGAAATGCCACACGGGTTTAAATTCTTCCTTGTAGCCTTTTATTCTTTTTTTATGCTTTATGCTCATTTTTGCAAACATAGCGCCGAAGGCACAAAAAACCACTAACGACAACAATATATGCCAAAAGAAAACTTGTTCAAGGCTGTTGTAAGCAATAACTCCCAGCCGTGCAACATTAAATCCGGCTATAAGCCAAACACATCCTGCAATAGCCAAAAGCGTGTGCTTTTTTACGTGAAAGAATGTTTTTTTACTCATAAGATAAATAATCCTCTAATTGCTTTTAGTGTAACGGTAATATCCGAATACTACTCGTTTTTCATCGCTTTATAGCCGATTGCCACGGTCCAGATATACGCACATGTTTTTGGAATCATAAGCATACCTATTACAGGCACTGCGTCCGCAAACAAAACCACCGGTAAATAGCAGGCAAAGCTCAGCACAACCGTCAGCCATAAAAATCTGAAGGGCTTATCCTTGTTTTCCTTTGCGCTTTTGAAAAACAAAACAACTATTACCGCACCTAAAATCACAAAGGGAATATTTCGGTAAATTCCCCAGGACAGCGGTGCGTCGGCAGATGTCCACTGATTTTGAGGCATTAAGCACAAAGCCACACGGATAACTGCCGAAATCCACACAACTGCAGTAATTCCTTTTTTGCCGGTGACATTATATCGGCTGCGCCATACGTAATAAAGCAAAACGTAAAATGCCGTCATTGTTATTGAGGTTATCAGCTTTCCTATTCCAAGGGCGGCGGTATAATTTTCAAGTCCCGTTGTGCATAGTGCAACTGCTCTGGGTACAAGGTGAAACGCATCACCGCAGCCGAGGGTTACTGCCATAATTCCGTACAGCAGATACTGCTTTTTGCCTTTACTGCCCAGTATCATCAGCACACCCAACGTAATAACCGTAATTAGATATACAACATCAAATGCTGTTTCAAATATTGCCTGCATAATCATTCCTCCTTAAGTTGGCGGTAATATTTTCTTTCCAGTATTCATAAAGTCTGTCTTCACTCCAGGAAGCGTTGGCGGGACTTGTTGACGGCAAAAGCACCGCCGTCATTCCCGTTTCTTTTTCTAAATATTTTTTATAAAGCGACTGCGCCTTTTTGCCGTTTACAAAAATTTGTTGAATATCAGCCGTATTTAATATCTGTGTCAAATCGTTTGACACAACATTTTTTATTGTACTGTCGGCGGAGCCTGTAATCTCGCAGGAATGAATAACATCCCACAAAGCAAAGCCGTTATTTAAAATCAGCGCCTTTTTTTCGTCAATGGTTTGAGGCACGACTTCATTGCAGATTCTCGCCATAACACGCCAAAACCGGTTTTGCGGATGGCCGTAGAAAAAGCCGTTTTCCCTTGACTTAACCGACGGAAAGCTGCCGAGAATTAATGTTTTTGAGCTTTTGCCGTAAACCGGCGGTATGGGATGAATTTTCTCGGAAGCCATAATCTCACCTCTTTTATGATTATATCACAATACGAAAAAAATTAAAGCCCTTTGCACAATTAAACTCAATATTACAAAAATATTATGGGAGAATTTTGTCAAAGTAACGGCATTTTGCATAAAATGAATAAGGTCTTATCAGACCGGTAAGGAGGAAATTTTTTGGGAATTAACAGTTCAAATAAAACAATCAGTACAAATCATATTGACTGTGACGGAACGCTGAAAGTGGTTTTATCCCTTACAGCGTCACCAAATATAACGGAAAATCCCACCGACATTGTGTTGGTGCTTGACCGTTCGGGAAGTATGGCAGGAAAGCCCCTTGCCAATATGAAAAGCGGAGCAAAAAAATTTATTGATATTATTGACGAAGCCACAGACGGCACGGCAGACGGCAATATCGGCGGCGGAAGTCATATCGGCATTGTAAGCTTTTCCGATACAGCAACTCAAAACACTCAGCTGATAACCTCTGTGGAGGAATTAAAGACAGCGGTTGACTCGCTTACAGCAGGCGGACGAACCAACCACGCCGACGCATTTACAAAAGCGGACGCACTGTTTGATAAGCAGTCAACAAATCAAAAGATAATTGTAATGTTCACCGACGGCAACACTACTGCGGGACCGCCTCCTACACCTGTTGCCGAATCAATAAAAGCCTCCGGCGTGATTATATACTGCATAGGTCTTGTAGGTGAAAGCGGTCTCAACGAGGATATGCTCAACGATTGGGCAACCGACCCCGATGACTCTAACGTGCTTATAACTCCCGATGACCAGCAGCTGGAGGATTTATTTGAAGAGCTTGCAAAGAACATCTCAAAGCCCGGAGCCACAAACATTGTAATTGACGAAATTATCAATGATGATTTCAAAATTATAAGCACCCAGCAGCCTACAAAGGGCACTGTAAGTATGCTCAATTCAACTACTTTACAATGGAAAATAGATTCCTTGGGTAAAACGGCAAATGAGGGCGCATCCCTTGAATTTACCATTCAGCATATTGCCTCAACGCCGGGCACAAAAAAGGTTAATGAGTCAATCACTTACAAGGACTCCGAGGGTAACAAGGTTGTTTTCCCGGACCCTGCCGTTGAAGTGACCTGCGGTATTATAATAAAGCCCGAAAGATGCCCCGAGCCACGTGAATTAGTAATCGGCGGATGCGAGGATTCCGTGGTGTTTGAGGCGGAGGATTTATTCCTTGAATCCTTGGGCAGAATTGCACAGATTGATGTAAGAATTAAAAACGTATGCCCCGGAAGACGGGTCGCTCTTGCCGTTGTTCTCAACGAGGTTGATGATAAGGGAATAGAGCATCAGCGTGGACTTAAAACAATAACCGTTCCTGCGCACAGTGCACCCTCCTGCCGAGACGTGCTTGTTAAATGCATCAAATTCGTATTGCCGGAGGATTTGGACGTGTCAGGCGATTCGGAGCACGCAATATGTAACAGGCGCAAATTCAAGGCAAGAATGTTTGCTCATTATATTGATAATGATTTCTTCTGCTGTGACGCTGTATTATAAATAAAAAGCACGTTTTGACGTGTAAAAGTTAAAAATGCGCTGCTTCGGCAAGCTCCGAAGCAGCGTTTTACATATAATTAGTTGATTTGCACCTGCCTCTTATATATAATGAAATTAATATATCGGAGGTGTTAATATGACCGAAAAGTACATTATGAGCAAAAACAGAATACCCGACGGTATTCTGCACGACCAAAATTTATACTGCGTCACTCTTGACGGAGATGTTTTAACTTTGAGCTTTAAAACTCATTTTTTCTCCGATTATGCCGGTAATGAATTTTGTGAAAAATACAAGGATTTCACTAAATGCCATATTAAATGCAAGCTTGAAGATAAAATGTTTTGCGAAGCAGAGCTAAAAACCACCTGCAACGAAAGCAACGCATATAATGTAAAAATTATTTCTATTGCAGAATTTGCAAATTTAGCAAGTGCCCAACTGAATGAACAGACAGTGAATCTTTGGGAATATTTAGATACTTATGTTTCGCCCAATATCCGAGGTGCAATCATTAATCTTAGCATTTGTTTAAATTATAAAGGCACAGAATACTCAATGTGTGGCTTGGAGCTAAACACTAATGAAATTGAATTTGTATGGGAATAAAATTATTGAAGCATTAGGGTAGCGGTAACGATAATAATTTACGCTCTGCATACCTATCATTTGACAATACTACATAATGTTTAACTGTTCATTATCATCGCTTCGGTGATGCTCTACCGCAATCTTGTAAAATTTTTGGGTTTTTATGGAGCAAGGTGTGTGCCTTGCTCCATATTTTTTCATTTTGCTAATTCCTCAAATGCTTTTTTATATTTTTCAAGCACTTCTTTTGCAACAATTTCTATTTTTTCATCATCTGACAGTTCATCAAAATTCTCAGGTCTTTTATTGTCCATCTTTTCACCTTTTTGCGCATTGTATTTGGATTAATGGTCTTTACTCATGAACTCTAATTCTCCGTTTGGCTCATAGGCGATAAGCTCGGTTATTCTGCCCTTGCCCCAATTTTCAATAGTTCTTTTATCATATATCCATTCATCCTGTGTGAAATCACCGAGAGTAATTGCCCCTATATAGAATCTGCAGTTATCCGAAAGCTTACGGATATTTCTGTGATAATCTTTAAGCTTATCAACATCGTGCATTATTTCATCACATACATAGGTGCATTTTTCACTTTTATACTTGAACTCAATAACAGCGACTATTTCTTCAATTTCAATGCGTTTGCCTTGGGTTTCTTTATTTAGCTTGGCAATAATCAAATCCGGTCTTTGACTGTAATCCGAAAATCCGAAGTCGTTGCACTCTGTATATATTCTGAAATCACTGTACTCTATGCACTTTTCCATTTCATTTCTTAAATGACAGTAAAATGCATTTTTCAGAGTATCTTCATTCAGAATACAGCTATTGCGAAAATCATTTTCAATCTTATTATCCCAAACCGACTTGATAATTTCATTTAATCTATCCATAGAAATCTCCTTAATTATCTTGTTGGTTTGATTTTATCAAATGTTCCAAATGATGTCAATTTTATCACTTGTTGCATAGATTTTTTTGATTACTG
>JBJEPO010000062.1:0-2822 GCA_051881275.1 Eubacterium sp.
CGTTTTCCTCCTTCGTACTGCAAAATAACACTTTGCTAAGTTGCAGTTATTATTTCTTTGACTAAATTAATAGACCTTTATTTCTCAAAAGCTGTAAATCGTAACGATTATTTAGCCTTCTCAACAATTTTAACAACACGCCAATTCTTGTCCTTGCTGTATGGACGGCATTCCATAATTTCTACCTTGTCGCCGATACCGCATTCGTTATTCTCGTCGTGTGCCTTATACTTTACAGATTTATCAACAATCTTATTGTAAAGCGGGTGCTTAACTCTGTCCTGGATTGTAACAACAACTGTTTTATCCATTTTGTCGGAAGTTACAACACCGATTCTTGTTTTTCTGAGGTTTCTATCCATTATCAGTTACCTCCTTCTTAAGAATTAGCATTATCAAGTTCGATAGCTCTCTCAACAGTTTTGATACGAGCAATATCCTTCTTGACTGCTTTAATTCTCATAGGGTTGTCGAGCTGATTGATAGCCTGCTGAAAATGAAGGTTGAAAAGCTCTTCTTTAAGCTCTGCAAGCTTCTTTGCTCTCTGCTCTGCAGAAAGTTCTCTGATTTCTGATGCTTTCATTACTGCTCGCCTCCCTCTTCTTTTTTAACAAACTTGCATTTTACGGGAAGTTTGTTTGCAGCGAGACGCATAGCCTCTCTTGCAACGGACTCATCTACTCCGCCAAGCTCAAACATAACTCTGCCCGGCTTAACTACTGCTACCCAGTAGTCAACATTACCTTTACCTTTACCCATACGAGTATCGGCAGGTCTTGCTGTAATCGGCTTGTCAGGGAAAATCTTAATCCATACCTGACCGCCACGCTTTGTGTAACGTGTCATAGCGATACGGGCTGCTTCTATCTGTGCTGCTGTAATCCAAGCAGGCTCTGTTGTAGCAAGACCGTACTCACCGTATGTTACCTTGTTACCTCTTGTAGCAACACCGGTCATACGTCCTCTGTGCTGCTTTCTGTGTTTTACACGCTTAGGTAAGAGCATTATTTATTTCCCCCTTCCTTGCGGTTTGATCTTCTTTTCTTATTGCGTGATTCACGAAGAACCTCGCCCTGATAAATCCATACCTTTACGCCGATTCTGCCGTAAGTTGTAGCAGCCTCTGCTGTACCGTAGTCAATGTCGGCACGGATTGTCTGAAGAGGAATTGTACCCTCTTTATAAGTTTCGGAACGAGCGATTTCTGCACCGCCGATACGTCCTGAAACCTGAATCTTGATACCACGGGCACCAAGTCTCATTGTGTTTCTGATTGCGCCTTTTACTGCTCTTCTGAATGCAACACGTCTCTCAAGCTGAGTTGCAACTGACTGTGCTACCAGTGTAGCGTTAAGGTCGGGCTGCTTAATCTCAATGATGTTGATGAAAACTTCATTTTCATTCTTGCCGAGCTTCTTTGCGCAGATTGCCTTGAGCTTATCAATTTCAGCACCCTGCTTACCGATAACCATACCGGGCTTAGCGCAGTGAATGTTGATTCTAACTCTCTTAGCGTCTCTTTCAATTTCTACCTTAGGAACACCTGCACTGTAAAGGGTTTTAAGGAGATACTTACGAAGATTGTAGTCCTCTACAAGTGTATCGCCGAATTCGCCCTTCTTTGCATACCAGCGTGAGTCCCAGTTTTTAATAACGCCGATTCTTAAACCGGTTGGATTACATTTCTGTCCCATTTAACTTTTCCTCCTCGCTTAGTCTTCCATTTCCTTAAGGGTAAGGGAAATGTGTGATGTTCTTTTGTTAATTCTGTATGCTCTGCCCTGTGCTCTTGCCTGGATTCTCTTGAGAGTAGGACCGGGAGCAACGTGTGCTTCGCTTACATAAAGTCTTGATACGTCCATATTAAAGTTATTCTCAGCGTTTGCCATTGCTGACTTAAGAACCTTCATAGTAGGTTCGCAAGCGGCTTTTGGTGTAAACTTGAGAATAGCCATTGCCTTGTCAACAGGTTGATTTCTGATTAAATCAAGAACAATCTGTACCTTTCTGGGAGAAATACGAACATATGTTGCTTTTGCTTTTGCTTCCATCATAAATCTCCTTTCAATTACTTACCTGTCTTAGAGCCTGCATGGCCTCTGAATGTTCTTGTTGGAGCAAATTCGCCCAACTTGTGTCCAACCATATCCTCTGTAACATATACAGGAACATGCTTTCTTCCGTCGTGTACAGCAAATGTGTGACCTACGAACTCAGGGAAGATTGTTGAACTTCTTGACCAAGTTTTGATTACTTGCTTGTCGCCTTTTTCGTTGAGTGCTTCTACCTTTTTGTAAAGGCTTTCTTCAACAAATGGGCCTTTCTTAGTACTTCTACTCATTTAATCTTCTCCCTCCTTCTTATTTGCCGTTGCGGCGTCTTACTATCATCTTGTTAGATGCTTTTTTCTTACTGCGTGTCTTATAACCGAGAGCAGGCTTGCCCCAAGGTGTGCAAGGACCGGGACGTCCGACAGGTGACTTACCTTCACCACCGCCGTGAGGATGGTCATTGGGGTTCATTACAGAACCACGAACGGTAGGTCTCCAACCCATATTGCGTTTACGGCCTGCTTTACCGATTTTAACATTTGCGTGTTCAGCGTTTCCTACAACACCGACTGTTGCAATGCACTCTTTAGGTACGTTGCGAAGCTCGCCTGAAGGAAGTCTGAGAAGTGCATAAGGACCTTCAAGAGCCATCAGCTGTGCGCTGTTACCTGCTGAACGTGCAAGCTGAGCACCGTTGCCGGGATAAAGCTCAACGTTGTGTACGATTGTACCAACAGGCATATTCTCAAGAGGAAGAGCGTTACCTGTAAC
>JBJEPO010000063.1:0-15935 GCA_051881275.1 Eubacterium sp.
TCGCTTTTTCTATATCTTTTTCTATTTTTGGTGTCACATCTATTGTAACGCTACAATTATTTAATAATAAATTAAATATTTATATTTGACTTTATATAATATATAATATATAATTAAGTGATAAAAAATCAAAATATTTCCAAAGGAGTTTTTATAATGGCAGCAAAGGTATTTAAAATGACTCAGGCCGGTAAGGCCGAGCTTGAGGCGGAGCTTGAACAGCTTAAAACCCAAGGCCGTGACGACATTGCGGAGAAGCTGAAGATTGCCCGTTCCTACGGTGACTTGAGCGAAAACAGCGAGTATGACGAGGCAAAGTCGGAGCAGGCTAAAATTGAGGCTCGTATTAACGAGCTTGAATATCAGCTTGACAATGCAGTTATTATTGATTCAACAGACAAAGACACAGTAAGCATGGGTTCAAAGGTAACTCTTATACGCAAGTCCGATAATGCTCAGCTTGTTTATGAGATTGTAGGCTTTTCACAGAGCGATCCGTCAAACGGTAAAATTTCAGACGAAAGCCCGGTAGGCTCTGCGCTTGTAGGTGCAAAAACAGGCGATACGGTTGTTGTTGAAGCACCTATCGGTAATCTTGAATTTGAAATCAAGGCAATAGATTAATTACGAGGTACTAAATTATGGCAGGAAGGTTTGAAATCACCAAGGCAGGGGACGGCACTTTCAGCTTTGAGTTATTCATAGACGATAATTCGGTGGGAAAGTCACCGGTATTTGACAAAGAGGACGCCTGCAAAAGAGGCGTTAAGGCTGTTAAGAAAAACAGCCGTATGAAGGTGCAGAATGTAATTGCCGGTGATGAGGAAAAGACAAATCCAAAGTATCTTGTGGAGCAAAACGGCGAAAAGGTAAAATATACCCTGTTTCTCCAGACAGGCGCAGTCGCTCTTGAGGGAGAGGCTGACACCCAGCAGGAAGCTCTTGATATTATTGAAAAAATCGGCAACAATGCCAACGCCGCTCAAATGAAAATGGCTGAGGTTGTTCTTTCCGAAAACGAGCAGAAGCAAATCAGAGTTGATAAGCTCAAGGCGCTTCAACAAAACGGCAAGGACCCCTTTGAAATTACTCTTGCTACGCAGACTCATCACAGCAACGAAATTAAAGATAATTTTGACGAGCTTGAGGAAAAAGACGTTACCGTATGCGGCAGAATTATGACCTGGCGTGATATGGGCAAGGCTAATTTCATTGATATTCAGGACCGTAACGGCAGAATTCAGTGCTATGTTCGTATGAACGACATCGGCGAGGATGAGTTTAAAGAGTTCAAAACCTGGGATTTGGGCGATATTGTTGAGCTTTCCGGCTTTGTTTTCAAAACAAGAACAGGCGAGGTTTCCGTTCACGCAAAGAAAATTCGTCTTATCTCAAAATCACTTTTGCCTCTGCCGGAAAAATTCCACGGCTTAACCGACACCGACACAAGATACCGCAAAAGATATCTTGATATGATAATGAATCCTAATGTTAAGGACACCTTCATCAAGCGTTCAAGGATTATTTCTTCAATACGCTCCTATCTTGACAATTTAGGATTTATTGAGGTTGAGACGCCTATGCTTAACACCATTCCCGGCGGTGCGGCGGCAAGACCCTTTATAACACATCACAATACTCTTGATATGGATATGTATTTGAGAATTGCCACCGAGCTTTATCTTAAACGCCTTATTGTCGGCGGTATGGAAAGAGTTTATGAAATCGGCAGAAACTTCAGAAACGAGGGTATGGACGTAAGACATAATCCCGAATTTACCTGTATTGAGCTTTATCAGGCGTTTACCGATTATCACGGTATGATGGATATTGCCGAAAATATTATCAGAAATGCGGCAACTGAGGTGTGCGACAGCCTGCATATTGTATTTAACGGCACCGAAATTGATTTGGAAACGCCTTTTGCCCGTCTTACTATGATTGACGCAGTTAAGCAGTACAGCGGTGTTGATTTTGCTCAGTTTATGAGCGATGATGAAAAAGCCGTTGAAATTGCAAAGGAAAAAGAGGTTGAAATTCAGCCGGGCAAAGCCACCTGGGGCGATATTCTCAATTCCTTCTTTGAGGAATTTGTTGAAAGCAATCTTACACAGCCTACCTTCATTATGGATTATCCTGTTGAGGTTAGTCCTCTTACAAAGAGAAAGCCAGACTGCCCGGCTCTTACAGAAAGATTTGAGCTGTTTATTTTGGGCGGAGAATACGGCAACGCTTATTCCGAGCTTAATGACCCCATTGACCAGATGCAGCGTTTTGAGGCACAGATGAAGCTCCGTGAAGCAGGCGACGACGAGGCTAATATGATAGACCACGATTTCGTAACTGCCCTTGAATACGGTATGCCTCCCACAGGCGGTTTGGGTATCGGTATTGACAGACTTGTTATGCTTCTTACAGACAGTTATTCAATCCGAGATGTGCTTTTGTTCCCGACAATGAAACCCCTTGATAAATAATTAATCAGCATTATATAGACTTTACATAAGGAGAATGTAATATGAGATCAGATTTAATTAAAGAGGGACCTTCCAGGGCTCCTCACCGTTCTCTCTTGCGAGCTCTCGGTATTGACGAACTTGAAATGAAAAGACCTTTTGTAGCCGTTGTTAATTCAAAAAGCGACTACATTCCCGGTCACATGCACCTTGATAAAATTGCGGAGCAGGTTAAAGCAGGCATTAGAAATGCCGGCGGTGTTCCCTTTGAGTTTAATACAATCGGCGTTTGCGACGGTATTGCAATGAACCACAAGGGAATGAAATATTCACTTTGCTCCCGTGAGCTTATTGCCGACAGTATTGAGGTTATGCTGACGGCTCATCCTCTTGACGCAATCGTGTTTATTCCTAACTGCGACAAGATTGTTCCCGGTATGCTTTTGGCGGCATGCAGACTTAATCTGCCCTGTATTTTCATTAACGGCGGACCTATGCTCCCCGGTAAAAGCACAGCCACAACAAACCCAATCGGTCTTTCCGAGCAGTTTGAATATGTTGGTGCAAACGCAGTAGGCAAAATGAGTAATGCAGACCTTGAATCAACAGCGTTTACCGCTTGTCCCACCTGCGGCTCCTGCTCCGGTATGTACACTGCAAACTCAATGAACTGCCTTACAGAGTCAATCGGTATGTCACTTCCCGGTTCTGGTACAATTCCTGCAGTTTATTCAGCCCGTCTCCGCCTTGCAAAGCGTGCAGGTGAGAGAGTTATGGACCTGCTTAAAGAAAACATCAGACCTTCCGATATCATCACCGAAAGAGCCATTGAAAACGCAATGAGAACAGATATGGCTATCGGATGTTCAACAAATACAATTCTTCATCTTACGGCTGTTGCCCACGCCGCAGGTCACGATATTAACCTTGCCGACCTTGATAAAATGGGAAGAGAGACCCCGCAGATTTGTAAGCTTAATCCGGCCTCATCCGTTTTCATTACCGATTTGAACGACGTAGGCGGTATGCAGGCAGTTATTAAGGAGCTTGCGTCCGGCGGACTTATTCACACAGACTGTCTTACTGTCAGCGGAACTGTTGCAGAGCGTATTGCAGCCGCTCCCGATGCTGACGGCGAGATTATTCATAAGCTTGACAATCCGTTTTCTGCCGACGGCGGTATCGCTGTTCTTACAGGCAATCTGGCAGAGGAGGGCGCAGTTGTTAAGAAGGGCGCAGTTGCTCCCGAAATGATGCAGCACAAGGGTCCTGCCAAGTGCTATAACTCCGAGGAAGAGGCCATTGAAGCTATCAACGGCGGTAAGGTTGTGGCAGGTGATGTTGTTGTTATCCGTTACGAAGGACCTAAAGGCGGTCCCGGTATGAGAGAAATGCTTTCCCCAACCTCCGCTATTATCGGAATGGGACTCGGCTCCTCCGTTGCTTTGCTTACTGACGGACGTTTTTCAGGCGCAACAAGAGGTGCTTCAATCGGTCACGTTAGCCCCGAAGCCGCAGTAGGCGGTACAATCGCACTTGTTGAGGACGGAGACGAGATTGAAATTGACATCCCTGCAAGAGTTCTCAGAGTAAACGTATCCGATGAAGTTCTTGCTGAAAGAAAAGCAAAGTGGACTCCTCCCGTACAGGAGCTTTCGGGTTATATTAAGAGATACGCCCAGCACGTTACAAGCGGTTCCAAGGGAGCTGTATTCAGAGAAGACTGATAAAAATGAGTGACAACGGTAAATCAAAAACTTCAAAAAGCACAAAAAAGCGCCATAAAAAGCACCATGCGGTAAGACCGTATATTGTCACGCCGATTATTTATGTGCTTATTGCGATGATTGTTATTGTTCCTGCAAGCATCGGACTTATGAACACAGCCGTAAATCTTGTTCACCGTGCGCAGAAAACCTTTACTATGGATTACTGTGATGTTCAGATTGAGGATGTGAAATTTGTTCCGAGTGATGCTGAAGCAGGACACGTTCAACTGCCTGAAATTAAAGCCTATCAGCAGTACGGCATAATTGAATGTGCCGATGCAGGACTTAAAACAGATGTATATTACGGACTTAACAGGCTTAATTTGAGAAGGGGTGCGGCTGGTTCAAGCCAATCCGCTCTTCCCGGTCAGGGTGATACAGTCAATGTGGCAGGATATAATACAACTGCGTTTAAGTCGCTTAAATATGTTGAAAAGGGCGATGAAATAACCTTTACAACAGGCTACGGCGTTTACAGGTATCAGGTTTATTCCGTTAACAAGTCAAGCAGCTATAAAAGCATTGATGTTGAGGACGGAGAAGCTCTTGTCTTATCCTGCGATTATCCCGACGGACCCTATTCAAATCAAAGCGGTGAAAGGCTTTATGTTTGCTGCCGTTTTGTAAGCGGTCCTGATGTTGAGGAGGCGGCAGAATGAGCAGTATTTATGAAGAAAAAAATGTTAAAATAGGTAAAAATATTCTGGCGTTTCTGCTGTTTTTGTGCCTGCTTTTGTTAAGCCTTAGCATTTGTGTAAGAGCAGTATTTGTAAATTCTAATGTTATTACCCGTGTGTTTACGGATAAATCCTATGCAGACGCTTTGTTTGAGGATATTTATGATTATGCAGTAGATTACTGCGACGCTTCCGCTGTTGATAAAAAAATAGTTGATGAAACCGTTACCTATGAAAAGATTTACAGTATTCAAAAAGCCTACATCTTAAATATTTTTGAAGCGTCGGAGCAATATAATGAAAGAGCGTTTAATCAGGATATAAGCGATTTAAACGGTGAAATCGTAAAAGCTGCAAACGTATATCTTGAGAGTATTTCCGTTGAATTAACCGACAATATAAAAAAAGGTACTCAAAATTTTGCCGATAATATCTGCGATTATATTAGGGACAGAATATCGGTTGATTATATTGATGAGGCGTCTTCGCTGGTGAGTACGGCAAAAACCGCATCGTCAATAATGATTGCGGTGTTTATGCTGGCATCGGTTATACTTATTACGTCGCTTTATTACACAGGCGAGAAACGATACCGTGCAGTCAGGTATATTACATATTCCTTCACTGCCGCCGCCTTGACAGACGCACTTTTAGCATTAGGCGTGCAGGTAATTAAATGCTTCAAGGACCTTGTAATTTATCCCTATTATTTGTGTGATGCCTTAATGAAGCACATAAACAACTGTGTTTTAAGCGTGGCATTGGCTGCTGCCTTGCTGTTTTTTGCGGCACTGATATTTGCCGCATATACATGGAGGCTGAAGTTCAACAAAAAGTGATATGATGAAAGTAAAGGAAGATAATTTTATGGATGATATAGCTATTTCGGTTGAGCATGTTACTATGAAATTCAACCTAAACAAGGAAAAGGTTGACAATCTGAAAGAATATATGATTAAGTTCTTAACCAGAAAGTTGGACTACAAAAAATTTATTGCCCTTAACGATATTTGTTTTGAAGTTAAAAAAGGTGACAGACTTGCAATACTGGGTCTTAACGGCGCAGGCAAAAGCACACTGCTTAAAACTATCGTAGGCGTTTATAAGCCCACCGAGGGAACCATTACAAAGCAGGGTGTAATTGCTCCGCTTCTTGAGCTTGGTGCAGGCTTTGACCCCAACTATTCCGGCAGGGAAAATATTTTCCTTTACGGTGCGATTCTCGGTTACAGCAGAGAATATCTTGAAAGTAAGTATGACGAAATTGTGGAATTTTCGGAATTGGGACATTTCATTGAAGTGCCTGTAAAGAATTATTCCTCCGGTATGAGAGCACGTCTCGGATTTTCAATAGCAACCGCTGTTGAGCCGGATATTCTCATACTTGATGAGGTTCTTTCCGTAGGTGACGCCAATTTCAGAAAAAAGAGTCTTGCCAAGGTTCAGTCTATGTTTGATAAAGGTGTTACCGTGTTGTTTGTTTCTCACAATATCACACAGGTTAAGGCAATCTGCAACAAGGCAATCCTTCTTGAAAAGGGCAAAATAATTGCCCAGGGCGATGTGGAGGATGTTGCCGCCGTTTATGAGGAAAAAACAAGCAAGCCAAAAGCCAAAAAATAATAAATAAGTTACCCTAATACAAAAACAACCCGGCGTTCGTAAACGCCGGGTATTTCTTTGCTTTTTATTCTTCGCTGTCCTCTTTTGTAGGATATACAAGGTCCTCTCTGGTCCAATCCTTGATTACCTCAAGAAAACGCTTTGCCTCCTCCTTTGCCTGGGGCAGATTGTGTTCAAGACAGTTTCCGCATTCCGACGGTGACGCACCGGGAATTTTCTTCCAGTAATCAGCAATGTACTGAAAAGCGTCCTTGATTAACTGTATTGAATAATTGTCGCTGAGACTTCTTGTAAGGAAATAAAATCCTGTTCTGCATCCCATAGGGCCGAAGTAAATTATGTTGTCGCCGAACTCTGTATTTCTTACATAAGTTGCAAAAATATGCTCAATGGTGTGTATGGCGGAATTTGTCATAACCGGCTCACGGTTAGGCTCCTTCATACGAATATCATAGGTTGTGATATCGTCGTCAATTCTGCTGATATAAATTCCTCTCTTTAAAATGTTGTGGTCAATCTGAAAGCTTGGTATTGTCTTCATTTTACTTTAACTCCTGTTAAAAAAGATATGTTATTTGTAATTTGTCCGCCGTCTGCCTGTCCGCTGATTATTTTCTTAAAGCCCTTTAAAAGATTTACCGCATCGGCTTTTGCACCGTTGAATAAATCCTCAAAGCTTTCACAGCGTTTTTCATTGCTGTATGGCGAACACCATTCAACCCTGTCTATGTTAACACATTTTTTCGCTTTTTCCAAGTCTTTTGGCTTTATCATTGAAGAAAATTTAAAAAAATGGGTGACAGGTCCCAAAATTGTCTCCGTTATTCTGCAAGCACCGGTTAAAATTCCCGTAGGGTCACGCAGTATTCTTTGACATAATACGGTGTCGTCTAATGCACGCTTAACCGCATTTAAGCTGACATCGTTACCTAAAACCTCCGCCACAGTGAATTTTATCACCTGTGCTATTTCCTTTTGCGCCTTTTTATCAGCCTTTACCGTGTCTGCGCCGAAAAAATCCGAGGGCTTCCTGTAATTCGCCTTGCCTGTCAAAAAATAACTGTCCGCACCCATTTCAATTATGTTGTGGGCAGAGCTTTTGTGCAAATATCTGTTGCCTTTGAGCATCTCGCTTTGCATTGCATAAACGTAAGGGTGGCACTGCCTGTCCAATGCATAATGCAGTATGAATCCCGTAATATAGGATTTTCCGCTGTCACCGGCATTGCTCCAACATTCAGCAAATGCGTCAAATATTTTGCCCGGCTCGGCACGGTGAAGGGCAGAGCCGATTTTCCTAAGAGATATTCCCGGCATTATTACAGGCAAAGCCCTGTGAAAAAAGAATATGTCAGGACCCTGGGCGCCTATTGCCGCCGCCTTGCCGTCATATTCAAAATCAAAATTGTCTTTAATATATTCTTCCATTTCTGTTAAAAACAGATAATGCGTTGCAAAAGCAGGTATGCTAAATCACCTCTTTAAAATCATCGGGAAAACGGCAGTCAATAACCATTTCTTCCTCCGTTATAGGATGAGTAAAATATATGGTCTTGCAGTGAAGTGCCTGCCTGTTAATCCTTGAGCAGTCACCGCCGTATAAGCTGTCGCCCAAAAGCGGTGCGCCGATGTGGGCAAAATGCACTCTTATCTGGTGGGTGCGCCCTGTTTCAAGATTAATTTTCAGCAGGGATGCGCCGTCCTTTTTACTTATCGGCTCGTAATGTGTTACCGCTCTTTCGCCATCAGAGGAAACACGTCTTTTTATAATACTGTCACCGCATCGGGCAATGGGTGCGTCAATTACTCCGCCTTTTTCAAACACGCCGCCGGCAACCGCATAATAATCCTTTTTTACCTTTCCTGCAAGCTTTGCCGCCGCAAGCTCATTCTTTGCCGTCATAACAAGACCGCTTGTATCTCTGTCAAGGCGAAACACCGCCCGAAATGCCGTGTTTTCACACTCCTTGCCTAAATGGTATGCTACAAAATTTGAAAGTGTGTCGCCGATGTGATTCCTGCTTTCGTGCACAGGCAGAAAGGGAGGCTTGTTAAGTACGATAATATCCCGGTCCTCGTAGCATATTTCAATATCCATTTTTGCAGGAGAGGGCATATTACCGCTGTCGGCAATGGCTATTTTCAGTATATCATTTTCGTTGAGTATGTCAACGGCACGGGCAAATTTTCCGTTTACAGTGATGCCGTTTTCCGTTCTTTTCAGCTTTGCCAGCAGGGAAGAGGATACGCCGAAGCTCCTTAAAAATTCCCGTATTTCCCGCCCATGATATTCACTTGTAATTTTAAATTCAATCTCTCTCATTTTCAATAAAAAAGGGACAATACGCCGTATTATCCCAAAATCATATTTTATTTTGTGTACGATACGATTATTCCGCCGTCGCTGGCATAGGTGGAGTTAAGACCGCTGCATTTTACGATTTCCACAGAGCCGAAGGGACATAAATCCGTAATCTTTTCCTTAACTAATTCAGCCCTTTCCTCACAGCATACGTGGGAAATTATTACTCTTTTATCGGATAAATCAATGCCCTGTACATCCTCGCTGATTATCTTTGCCATCTTAATCATAGCACGGTTCATTGCAAAATCCTGTCCTGCCAGAGAGATGTTGCCCTCCTCGGTTCGCCTGCAAACCAGCTTTACACGTAATTTTTTCAAAACCGTTGCCGCCATTGCAAAAAGCCTGCCGTTATTTTTAAGCACGTCAAGGGATTCAAGGCAAAAATACAGTGCGGTGTGATTTATAATATAATCCTCAACAACGCTTACAACTGTGTCAAATTCGGCATTTCTGTCTCCCATTTCAAAAATCTTTTCAGCCACAAGACTTTCAATGCCCGAGGTGGCAAGGGAGTTGAAAATGTGAATTTTTTTGGTTGATTCGGGGTGCTCTTCAAAGTATAAATCCTTGCCCTGAAGCGCACTGTTGTATGTGCCGGAAAGCTTGTCGGTAATGGTAATTACATACAAATTATCCTCGTCACATTCAAAAGCCTTTGCCCAGGCGTTGGGAGAGGGACAAGCGGTTTTTGCAGTGGTTTCACAGTTCTTCATACGCTCTATGAAATCGTCCTGGTCAAAATTCTCGTCGTCTAAAATTCTGTAATCACCTAATTCCAGCGTCAGCGGAACAAAGGTGATGTTTTCTCTTTGTCTTATAAGTGCTGTTATATCACAGCAGCTATCTGCAATAATTCTGTAACTCATAGTAATACCTTTATATTATTTACTGTGCATTTAGTATTATAACAGTATTATCCATATTAGTCAAGAAAAAAGACGATTATAAACAAAATGTCCATAATCGTCACCAAATGTCTATTTTCGTTGATTTTCGTTTGATATTACTTTATTGCATCTCTTGCCGACTTTATCTGCGCCTCAACGCTTGGTACGCTGGGACCGCCTGCAACAAGCCTGTCTGCAACGCATTTTTCCAAATCAATCGCCTTGTAAACATCCTCGTCAAACAAATCGCAGATGCTTTTGTATTCGCTTAAATCAAGGCTTTCAAGGGTTTCGCCCTTGTCAATACACAGCGCGACAATTTCGCCTGTTGCCTTGTATGCGTCACGGAAGGGAAGACCCTTTCCCACAAGATAATCGGCGCAGTCAGTGGCGTTGATAAATCCCTTTGCCGCCGCATTGCGCATGTTGTCTTTGAGTACAGTCATTGTGTCAATCATCGGGGTAAAGGCGTTAAGACACATTTTTACCGTGTCAACTGCGTCAAAAATTGCCTCCTTGTCCTCCTGCATATCCTTGTTATATGCCAGCGCAATGCCCTTCATAACCGTAAGCAGTGTTGTCAAATCACCGAAAACCCTGCCGCTTTTACCGCGCACAAGCTCTGCAATGTCGGGGTTTTTCTTTTGAGGCATAATGCTTGAGCCTGTGGAAAAAGCGTCGTCAAGCTCAATAAATTTGAACTCCCAGCTGCACCACATAATAATTTCTTCGCTGAAGCGTGAAAGATGTACCATTGCAAGTGAAAGGGCAGAGGCAAGCTCTATGCAGAAATCTCTGTCGGATACGCCGTCAAGAGAGTTGGCGGAAATGCTGTCAAAGCCAAGCAAATCAGCCACCATATTTCTGTCAAGGGGATATGTAGTGCCTGCTAATGCACCGGAGCCTAAGGGCAGTACATTCATTCTTTTCTTAACATCTGCAAGACGGTCAATATCACGCATAAGCATTGATGCGTAAGCCATAAGGTGATGTGCAAATGTTATGGGCTGTGCCCTTTGTAAATGAGTGTAGCCGGGCATTATTGTTGTCTTGTTTTCCTCTGCCTTGTCACAGAGTACACCTACAAGCTTTTTCAGCTTTTCGCTTATATCGTCAATCTCTTTTTTGAGATTCATTCTTATATCAAGTGCGACCTGGTCATTTCTTGACCTGGCGGTGTGAAGCCTTTTGCCTGTCTGTCCTAATCTTGATGTCAGTTCACCCTCAATAAAGGTGTGAATATCCTCGGCGTCCATATCAATTTTAAGACTGCCGCCCTTGATTTCATCAAGAATTTTGCCAAGCTCCGATACAATTTTTTCGCTTTCGCTTTTGTCAATTATTCCTGTTGCACCAAGCATTGTTGCGTGGGCAATAGAACCCTTGATATCCTCCTCAAACATTCTGCTGTCAAAGCTGATTGATGAGTTAAAATCATTGGTTTCCTTAGCAAGCTCCTTTTTAAATCTGCCTTTCCATAACTGTGCCATATTATTCTCCGTAAAATATAACATAAGAATCCCTTATGAGATGTGGGTTAACAGGGATTCTTATGTGATTATTATAATTGTTTAAAGAGATTTTTATTCTTTATTAGCTTCTCTCTGTGCGTCAAGAAGTGCCTTTACCTTAATTGAAAGTCCGAAAAGATTAATAAATCCTGCGGAATCTGCCTGGTTGTAGGCTCCTCCGTCCTCGCCGAAGGATGCGATGTTTTCATCATAAAGGCTGTAAGGTGATGTGATTCCTGCGTTAACAATGTTGCCCTTGTAAAGCTTCAGCTTTACGTCGCCGGTAACAGTTTCCTGAGTCTTGTCAACAAAAGCGGAAAGTGCCTCTCTCAGCGGTGTAAACCATAAGCCGTTATATACAAGCTCGCCGAATTTTTCAGCAACAAGCTTCTTGTAATGTGAGGTTTCACGGTCAAGAGTAATCATTTCAAGCAGCTCATGTGCCTTGTAAAGAATTGTTCCGCCCGGTGTCTCGTAAACACCTCTGCTCTTCATACCTACAAGACGGTTTTCTACTATGTCAAGAAGACCTATGCCGTTTTCGCCGCCCAGCTTGTTGAGCTTTTCAATAATCGCCAGGGCTTTCATTTCCTCGCCGTCAACGGCAGTCGGAACACCCTTTTCAAAATGAATAGTAACGTAGGTCGGCTCGTCCGGTGCCTGCTCGGGAGCAACGCCCAATTCAAGAAATCCCTCTTTTGAGTACATTGGCTCGTTGGCAGGGTCCTCCAGGTCAAGACCCTCGTGTGAAAGGTGCCATACGTTCTTGTCCTTTGAATAGTTGGTCTCACGGTTGATTTTAAGCGGAATGTTGTGTGCCTCTGCGTATTCAATTTCTTCCTCACGGGATTTTATATCCCACTCACGCCATGGTGCGATAATCTCCATTTCCGGAGCAAAAGCCTTTAATGTAAGCTCAAATCTTACCTGGTCATTACCTTTACCGGTACATCCGTGGCATATTGCGTCTGCGCCCTCTTTCTTTGCAACCTCAGCTAAAGCCTTTGCAATGCAGGGACGTGCGTGTGATGTGCCAAGTAGGTATGTTTCATAATCCGCACCTGCTTTAAGACAGGGCATAATGTAGTTTTCAGCGTAATCATCCTTAAGGTCAAGTACATATAATTTTGATGCGCCTGTGGCGATTGCCTTTTCCTCAAGACCGTCAAGCTCGGTACCCTGTCCTACGTCACCGCTTACTGCTATAACCTCGCAGTTGTTGTAATTTTCCTTAAGCCAGGGAATTATGATTGATGTGTCAAGTCCGCCGGAATATGCCAGCACAACCTTTTTAATTTCTTTAGCCATTATGTAATCTCCTTTTC
Source organism: Eubacterium sp. (assembly GCA_051881275.1). Classification (GTDB taxonomy): domain Bacteria; phylum Bacillota; class Clostridia; order Oscillospirales; family Acutalibacteraceae; genus Eubacterium_R. The sequence goes on from JBJEPO010000063.1 coordinate 12,614, forward strand.
AGTAATTGATTTATTAACTGTTACCTATTATATCATCATATATCCTAATTGCAAGACTTTTTGTAAAAATTTGCATAAAAATACAAATAATGCCCTAAATAATCCATTATATATGTATATATTCACAAAAATATTCAATAGTAATGAATAATTATGCAATTATTTTACGATATTGTCCTATCATTCCTATATAACAATAAGATTAATATAATATTTTATTACATTTATATAGCACGGTGTTATTAAAAGAAAAATTTTTCCTATTTTAATGTGTTGTTAGACGTTTATCCTTTAACTCGTTCATAAACGTATTTGGTTTACAATTAATGGAAAATATCGTAAAAAAATATTAACATTTTGTAAAATTTATTTTTAAAATTGCCGTTGACTTATTGAGCGTTTTGTGCTACTATATAGCCATAATACTATGTATAAATGGGTGTACTACGCCCATTTGTCCAACTGCAAGGGTTTATTTTGCGTATCCTATGGTCAGTGTGCGGAGCGCATTATACACCTTGGCAAATTTTTGGGAGGTAATTATTTATGAAAACATTTAGCAAAAAAATCATATCCCTGCTTTTAGCGGCCGTAATGATTATCGCTTCGGTTCCTCTTTCCGTTATAACGGCTTTTGCCGGCGACCTTGACGGTCTTGACGCAACGGATGAAAATCTTGTTAACGTTACCGAGGCTATGGATGCCTACGAGCTTGCTATGGACGGCTCCATATATAATAGTATGTCCGATGCCTATGCAAAGTATGTAGCGGCACAGGCGTCTATTGATGCATATAAATACGGCGACGGCACAGTTGAAGCAATGGATACTGCGGCAACTAATCTTGTTAATGCCACAAATACAATGAAGGCATCCGGCACTTGGACACAGGCTACTGCTACGGCAACCCTTTATGCCCGTGATAATACTACCGATGTTATTAATACAGACTATGCTAAGAACCTGTTATATGCCGACGATCAAACTGTGCTTGTTGATGAAAACTCATCAACTACTAAGAATGTAAGAATGCAGATGGTTTATTCAGCTAATACAGTTGCTCTTTACGACGGCACTAATGATATTATCATACCTGTATTTAATTTCTGGTACTATGACCAAACAGGATTAAGCTCTCGTAAAGTGTACGCGCTGTATCCTACCGAGAATGAAACATCCGGTACTCCCGGTGATAACAGTAACTTCCAGCTTCAGGAAGCATGGCATACTGCACAAAACGGTACAGGCGACTGGAACGCTTCTTGGTCCGATGACACAAATAAAATCGGTTGTTACCGTTCTACAGTTGATTTACTTATTGAGAGCTCTCAGAACAACCGTGCTAAGTGGAACAGAGCTTCAAACTATATGAAATACGTAGGCGGCTCCTCCGGATTTACAAACGGTCTTAAATCCGTTTCTCCCGGCTGGTACGGTTATACAGGTTATTCATCATCAAGTAACCTTGTTAACCACTATATGACCAACGTAGGTAATATTTATGTTATTGACTATGCTTCACTTTTGACTGCTAAGGACGCTAAAGTAGGCTTGCTTTCCAATCCTGTTTCAAACTACAAGCAGGGCGGTATGGCTACACTTCTTGCTGCTTTTGACTTGATGACCGCTGATGATGCAAATCCTGCTAAATACACATTCTCAAGTGACCCTGCAACAAATGCAACAACATTAGCGGGCAAGATTTCAGCAGCTGCATCTGCTTTAAATTCAGCAACAGTTACAGCTGACAATGAAGCTTATGAAAATCTTCGTACTGCTATTGCAAATAAGCAGGCTACACGTAAAACAGACAACGACGCTACCGGAACATATACAACCGAGTCATGGGATGCGTTTGTAGCGGCTTATGATGCTGCGGCAGCAATTATGACAAATCTTCCTTCAACAGGCTATAATGATGCAGCAGCCGCTCAGGCAGCAGCAGACGCTCTTAACGGCGTTGTACTTGAGCTTAACGAAAAGAGAGTTGAAACTGCTGAGCTTGAAACTGTTATTGATAACGCAGACGTTGCTATAAGCAATAAGTCATACTTCACAACTGATTCCTATACCGCTTCTGATATTGAGAATGTTGTTACAACAGCCAAAACAGCGGTATGGTCATCAGTTGACAAATACAAGGCTGACGAAGGAAAGCTTATGGATAATGCCGATAACCAGGCTATCGTAGCGGCTCAGCTTAATGCTGTTAAGGCAGCAGTTGCCGCACTTGTTATCAATCCGGATGCAACTGCAGTTTCAGCAAAGAATTACTCAATAAACAGTGCAATCACCTATGCAGGTACATTTAATGCCGCTGATTATTCTAACTACTCTATCGTTACAGAGGCTGTTTACGAAGCACAGACCTATGCTAATGATCCCGGCACAATCGATGCAACCACAGCAGGCAGTGTACAGGCTGAGATTAACACATACATTTCCTACATTAACAATATCCTTACAGCAATAAGAAATCTTAAGGCTGCATTCTCAAATCTTTCAAACGGTACTGTTGCTAATGCAGGTACATCGGTTAACACACACGTTAACTCAACACGTCAGGATGGCTATTGGACTCTTGACTTCACACGTAATGATAATCAAATCATTCTTAGAACAACACATGATGCGGCAACCTTTGATTTGGGCGGCGCAACCTTCGGCTGGAACACCAGCAGAAACGCAGACCAGCACCTTGACTCAATTAACTTTGCCGACGCTAACTCAACAGTCGGTGAGCAGACTGTATCAACAGATAAAACCTCTGTTGCTATGACTACTGACCAGACTACAAGCTTCCCGGGTTCACTTTCAGCTACCTCTAACGGTACCTATAAAGTAAGCAACATTTATGTTACCGGCAAGACCGGTAAGAGTGAGGCTTACGGTAAAGATGCATCCGGTACAAATGTTACCTCACTTGATTACAAGTACGATGATGTTCTTGCAGTTACAGACGGTACAGTTCCTCCTCAGGGTTGTATCACCGGTTATTCAGACGGCAGTAACAACACAAGAACAACTACATTTACTTCTGACTATACACTTTCTGTTGTAAAGACCACAGCAAAGACTCTTTCTGCTACAACAGTTCCTACCAAGACAACTTATGCTCTTAGCACATATCTTGGTATGGTTTACTACTTCAACTATTCACCGTTTGCCACATATTACGGTTATTCACATGACCGTGAGGCTTACACACAGTCAACAGAGGTTGTTGATATATCTTATCTCATTGATTTGATTAAAACCTGTGATGCTCTCAATGCCGGTGATTACACCACAACAAGCTGGGCTGCTTTAGGTACTGCTCTTA
>JBJEPO010000064.1:0-15827 GCA_051881275.1 Eubacterium sp.
TATATTGAAAACACAACCGGTGGTACCTTTAATTTAACAAAGGGAAGCTATATCATTATTTGTGTTGAAGGTCCTGTCGGTTCAACCTTTACTGCATCGATAATGTGTGAGCACGGGGCAACAAAAACAACCACAACAAAAGCAACAACAAGCAAGGACGGTAAAATTGTTAAGACCTGTACCGTATGCGGTAAAACCATTTCAACAACAGTTATTCCTAAAGCGTCAAGCATTAAGCTTGAGGCAACAACCTTAACCTATAACGGTAAAGTCAGAACACCAAGGGTTATTGTTAAGGACAGCAAAGGAAAGACCTTAAAGAAGAATACCGATTACACTGTATCTTATGCAAGCGGACGTAAGAATGTGGGTAAGTACGCCGTGAAAATTACCTTTAAGGGTAATTACAGTGGTACAAAAACGCTTTACTTTACAATTAAGCCGAAAGCCACAAGCATTTCAAGCGTATCTGCTAAATCAAAGGGCTTTACTGTTAAGTGGAAGAAGCAAAGTACACAGGTTACAGGATACCAAATTCAGTATAGTACATCATCTAAATTTACAAGTTCCAAAACCGTAACGATATCAAGCTACAAGACCACATCAAAGACAATAAGCAAATTAAAAAGCAAGAAAAAATATTATGTAAGAGTCCGCACATATAAAACAGTGGGCAAGACAAAATATTACTCCTCTTGGTCCAAGGCAAAATCCGTTACAACGAAAAAATAACAGGCTGTTGCTTTCGTTAAGGAAGTTATATATAAATCAGTAATAATTTATAAAGGAGATTTTTTTATGAAAAAAATTATTTCATCCATGCTGGCATTGGTAATGCTGGCAACAACACTTATGGCTCTGCCGTTTTCGGCACAGGCGGCAGGCAGATTTCCGAACATTGATTTGTCTATTACATCATATAGACCGGATAACGGTCTTCCTGTTGGTAGGCCTGCAAAAGCACCTGACGCAGTTTTTGACGTTACCTGTAATGACAGTAACGGAGTAAATTGGATTGTAGGCTCAGGTACATCAACATATTGGGCAACAAGCTCAGGAACAAAGCTTACAAGCAGTGATGCTATCAGTAAATACAGTAGCTATAAGCTGCAATTATGTGTATATCCTGATGTTGTGAATGAATCTGAGAATGAAGTTGACATCAACGAAGTAAAGCAAATTACATTTAACGGTGTTCCGCTTACTGCATCTCAATATACTAGCGGAGAGCTCGGAAACAGCATCTACATTACAGTTAACTTCTATTATGTTGAGTTTACTAATGTAGCTAACGCTAAATCTGGATTTTACGTTATGAATCAGCAGGTACCTGTAACTGCAAATAATGTTGCAGATAAGCATTTTGTTAATTGGAGCGGAACATATTATACCGGTTCCGGCTCACGTAGCGTTACATTTGAAAAATCAACTGCTAAAAGCACAACATTTACAGTTCCCTATTCAAGTGCGCCGATTACTATTGCTCCAAACTATGAAGAGCACACATTTGACACCTATGTAACAAAAGCAACAACAAGTAAAAACGGTAAAACAACAATTAAATGCTCTGTTTGCGGAGCAGTTCAGGATGAGGCTCCAATCTACTATCCTAAATCAATAAAGCTTTCAACCTCCACCTACACCTATGACGGTAAGGTTAAAAAGCCAAGCGTAAAGGTAGTTGACGCAAACGGTGATACAATCAATTCTTCTAATTACACAGTTACATACGCAAGTGGTAGAAAGAATGTTGGTAAGTATTCTGTAAAGGTTACATTTAAGGGCAATTACAGCGGTACTAAGACTTTGTACTTCACAATCAAGCCAAAGGCAACAAGTATTTCTTCTCTTTCAGCCGGTTCAAAGAAGTTTACTGTTAAGTGGAAAAAGCAGAGCACACAGGTTACAGGCTATCAAATTCAGTATAGTACATCTTCTAAATTCACAAGTCCCAAAACAGTAACTGTATCAAGCTACAAAACCACTTCAAAGACAATTTCAAAGCTTAAGGGCAAGAAAAAGTATTATGTAAGAGTCCGCACCTACAAAACAGTAAGCGGTACTAAATATTATTCAAACTGGTCAAGTGCAAAATCTGTTACAACTAAAAAGTAAAATTCACACAAATTAAATTCAGGCGGTGATAATATGAGTAAGACAGTTAAGGTTATAATTATAATTTTATGCTTGCTTATACTTATTGCCGCCGTTTTTTCTGTTATGTATTTTACTATACAAAAGCAGGTTAAGGATAAAAACGGAATGATAAATCCGGATTATTTTGTTTGTGAATATAGCAGGTTTGGCGGTATGGAGGGTGCTGAGCTTTATATTAGTTTAGAAAATATCCCATCGGGAGAAGCAACTCTTACTTACCGTGAAAAAGAAAATACCGAAGCCGAGAAAACAGAATACAACATTACCGTGCCGCAGGAGGCGGTTAAAAGAATACGCAGTATTTACGAGTCATACAATGTGGCATCTTGGGGAGAATTACCCGAAAATGATGTCATTGCCCTTGATGCACCTACTGTTAAGGTTCATTTTGATACGGCAATTTCAAACATTACTGTCACCGGTAACGATAAGCTTCCTAAAAACTGCGAAAGGCTGTTTTCAGAGGTTTACTCTGTTCTAATTGAATATAAAAAATAACAGTATTAAATGCTATTGCTTGAATATTTTTTAAAGGAGATGAGACTATGGGACTTTTTGACAGCCAAACAACAGGCTCAAACAGGACTGAAAGGGTAGTCTTTTCTGTACTTCCCGATGACCTTCAGCAGTTTAAAGCCATGCCGCAGGCATCACTTTCTTCACCGTTTGAAACTGCGGCTATGACTGTGCTTGCACTTTGCTTTTATCCCAAGGACAGGGATGATTCTCTTGCAATGCTTGAGTATCTGCGAGGTCCGAGACCTATGAATAATGCGGATAAGCAGTTTATTGCTGACCGCTTCAGAGGCAAAGACTATGTCCCCCGTTCATATTTTTTAGGCGCAACGCCTGATAACGACTATTCTCCGTCACAGCCATATTCTATTGAAATCAGTGAAAATCCTTATACATACAGTGAGCAGGGATTTGCAAAGCTATTTATAACCTGCGGCGGAGCAGACAGTCCGAGACCGATTAAATTACGTCTTGCAAAGGACGGCAAGTGGTATCTTTGGGAACAGGCATTGCTTACGGATGTACGCCATCCCGAAAGCACTAATCCCTGGGCTTAATAATAAAAATATTTTTAGTTAGGAGAATATCTTATGGGTCTTATTAAGGCGGCCGCCGGTGCCTTCGGCGGTACAATGGCAGATCAGTGGAAGGAATATTTTTACTGTGAAGCTATGGAAAAGGATGTAATGGTGACAAAAGGTCAAAAACGCACCTCGTCACGTTCATCCAACACTAAAGGAAACGACAATATCATATCAAACGGAAGTGTTATAGCCGTTGCAGACGGTCAGTGTATGATGATTGTTGAGCAGGGCAAGGTTGTAGAGGTTTGTGCCGAACCCGGTGAATTTACTTATGACGCTTCAACCGAGCCAAGTATTTTTACAGGAAAATTAGGTGACAGCCTTAAAGAAACCTTCAAGACTGTCGGTAAGCGTTTTACATTCGGCGGAGATACCGGTAAAGACCAGAGAGTTTATTATTTTAACACTAAGGAGCTTATTGACAACAAGTTCGGAACACCTAATCCTGTTCCCTTCCGTGTTGTTGATTCAAAAATCGGACTTGACGTTGATGTATCAATTCGTTGTTCGGGTGTCTATTCCTATAAAATCGCAGACCCGCTTTTGTTTTACACAAATGTTTGCGGAAATATAGAACAGGAATATTTGAGAGAAGAGCTTGACAATCAGCTTAAAACAGAATTTATCAGTGCTTTACAGCCTGCTTTCGGCAAGCTCTCGGATTTAGAGCTTCGTCCAAACCAAATTGTTTCTCATAATACAGAGCTGGAGGAAGCAATGAATACTGCGTTATCGGCAAAATGGGGCGAGCTTCGCGGATTAAAGGTTGTAAGCATTGCTTTAGGCTCGGTAACTCTTCCCGAGGAAGACGCAGAAATGATTAAACAGCTTCAGCGTACTGCTGTTATGCGTGATCCTACAATGGCAGGTGCAACGCTTGTAGGCGCACAGGCTGACGCAATGAAAGCCGCTGCCGCAAACGAAGGCGGTGCTATGAACGGATTTATCGGTATGGGTATGGCTATGAATGCAGGCGGAGGCATGAATGCACAAAATCTGTTTGCAATGGGTCAACAGCAACAGGCTCAGCAGGCTGCACAACAGCAGGCACCCCCTGCCCCGGCACCTGCACAGGCAAACGGTTGGAAATGCTCCTGCGGCGCAACTGCAACAGGTAAATTCTGCCCGGAATGCGGTTCACCTAAGCCTGAACCGGTATCAGCTGATAGCTGGAAATGCTCCTGCGGTGCAACTGCAACAGGCAAATTCTGTCCCGAATGCGGTTCGCCTAAGCCTGCACAGGCTGAAGGATGGACCTGTCAGTGCGGCACTGTAAACAAGGGTAAATTCTGTATGAACTGCGGAACACCAAAGCCTGCAGGCGCTCCCCTTTACAAATGCGATAAATGCGGTTGGGAGCCGGCAGACCCCCACAATCCTCCCAAATTCTGTCCGGAATGCGGAGATATATTTGATGATAATGATGCCAAATAATTATTTATAAGGAGAAAGTATTATGGGACTTTTTGATAAGAAATTCTGCGATGTATGCGGAGAAAAGGTTAATACACTTACACAGCAAAAGCTTGCTGACGGTTATCTTTGTTCGGACTGTAAGCATAAATTAGGCTCCTTTACAAGCGGATGGAAGCAGAAAAATGTTGACGATGTTAAAAAACATCTTGAATTAAGAGAGCAGAACAAGCAGAAATATCAGCAGTTCTCCTGCTCGGCAACCGCCGGCGGAAGAAACAACACCATTCAGGTGGATTTCAATAATCGCTGGTTCATTTTTGCAATTGATAACAGAGATTACAAATCAGGCAATCCTCAGGTTTTTGAATTTTCACAGCTCCAGGATTTCTGGATTGAGCTTGATTACAGAACAATGAGTGCCTCTGACAACGACGGAATACCCGATAGCAGAGATAATTTTGACAACCGTCAGATGAATAACGGCTTCGGCGGTGTTATGAATAATATGATGAACAATATGAACATGCAAAACAGTATGGTAAATGTTCCCCTTTCTGCACAGCCGTTTATTCGTAATTCCTCAAACAGCTTCAGCTCAAGCGGTGTTCGTGAGGTCAGCGGAATAAAGGTATGCTTTAGAGTAACCGACCCGTATATTACCACACCTATTTCATTTAATGTTGCTTATGTATCATCTGATAATAATATGGAGCTTATGCAGGGCTATGACACTGCTGTTCAGATAATGCAGTTATGCCAGCAGATTAAGCAAGGCGGCGGTCAGCCTATGAACCAGGGATATGCTCAGCAGCCTATGAATAACGGATATGGTCAGCCAATGCAGGGCGGTTATCAGCCGATGAATCAAGGCTACGGTCAGCCGATGCAACAGGGCTACGCACAACCACAGCAGCCAATGAATCAGGGATATGCTCAGCAGCCTGTGAACAACGGCTATCAGCAGCAAAATGATATGAATGCACCTTGGTTCTGTCCTAACTGCGGTACGCAGAACACATCTAAATTCTGTTCATCCTGCGGTACGCCTAAACAATAATTTTACATAACAGGAGAATATTATGAGTGACATATTAGAATATAAATGTCCCAACTGCGGTGGCACTGTTAATTTTGATACGTCGACACAACGAATGAAATGTCCTTATTGTGACGCTGAATTTGATGTATCCGAGCTTGAACAGCCAAATAATGCCCAGGCTACCGACGAAATGCAGTGGGATGCTAATGCAGGTACCCAGTGGCAGGAGGGTGAAGACGGTGATATGTCCGTTTTCACCTGTAAATCCTGCGGCGGTGAAATTGTAGGTGATAAAAACACGGTTTCCTCAACCTGTCCGTATTGCGGCAACGCAGTTGTTATGAGCGGCAGAATTTCGGGAATGCTAAAGCCTGATTATATTATTCCCTTCAAGCTTGATAAAAAAGCCGCCAAGGCAAAGCTTAAAAGCTATGTGAATTCTAAAAAGCTTGCTCCCAATACTTTTAAGAGCGAGAACAGGCTTGAAGAAATCAAAGGCGTATATGTTCCCTTCTGGCTTTTTGACTCAAATATAAATGCCTCAATCAATTTTGAGGGAACAAGAATAAGAACGTGGACAGATAGTGATTACGAATATACGGAAACAAGCTATTATGATGTTTTCCGCCAGGGTAATATGAGCTTTACAAATATTCCCGTTGACGGCTCAACAAAAATGCCCGACGACCTTATGGAATCCATTGAGCCTTATGATTTCAGCGAGGCAGTAGATTTTCAAAGTGCATATCTTGCAGGCTATCTTGCAGATAAGTATGATGTTGATATGCAGGCATCTATTCCCCGTGCAAATCAAAGAATAAAGGAAAGTGCGGCAGATACCCTTGGAAATACAGTGCAGGGATATTCAACGCTAACTCCTAAGGTTACTAATGTTCAGCTGATAAACGGCGTTTCAAAATATGCTCTTTTCCCTGTTTGGCTGCTTAAAACAAAGTATAAGGATCAAAATTACACCTTTGCAATGAACGGTCAGACCGGAAAATTAATAGGCAATCTGCCTGTTGACAACGGAAAGCTTATCGGCATATTTTCCGGTATTGCCGCAGTAATATCTGTTGTTGCTTACGGCGTCATAAATTTTCTTGGATTATTTTAGGAGGTGCTTAAATGAAAAAGAAAATATTAATATTTTTAACAACTCTTGCACTTCTTGTAAGTATGACAATGCCTGCATTTGCAACGGATTTCAGCTACGGAATTTCCAACGAAATAGGAGAGACTGTTACAGAGCAACAAATTTATCAGCTCATTAAAGGCATTAAGGATAACTATGGCATTGAGGCGTACTATATTGAAAGCGACGACCTCAGCGGTGAAGGAAGCGCAAAGGATTACTTTGACTCTAACGTAGCCACATTAACAAATTCCGATGATTATATTATTTATTCCAGAACTGTTGATGATGACTATGTTTGCGCTTCGGGAAAAGCATCCAAAGCGTTTACCAATACGGATCTTGAAAATTTGGCGTATGATGTTTACAACTGTAAAACCATTGAAGAATCTGCACTTGAGTTCTTTTCAAAGGTAAACGGCTTGCTTGCAATTAACGCAATGTCCTCCGGTCAACAGGGTACCGACTCTAATGAGGTGTCCGACAGCGAAATGGAGGGTCAGCCGGTTGACGAATATAACAGAGTTGTTGATACGGCACAGCTTCTTACTGCGGATGAAGTAACATCTTTGACTCAAAAAGTTAACGAAATCAGCGAAAGGCAGCAGTTTGATATTGTTGTGGTAACTGTTAATTCTCTTGAGGGTAAAACTCCTCAGGAATATGCAGATGATTACTATGATTATAACGGCTACGGCTTCGGTGAAAACAATGACGGATGCTTATTGCTTATCAGTCTTGAGGAAAGAGACTGGTACATATCTACAACAGGTTACGGTATTACTGCATTTACCGACGCAGGCATTGAATATATCGGCAAACAGCTTGTTGATGATATGGGTGACGAAAAATGGTCTAAGGCATTTACAAAGTTTGCAGACCTTGCAGATGATTTTGTAACTCAGGCAAAAAACGGCAATCCTTATGACACAGGTCACCTTCCAAAAAATGTAGGAAGTATAATTAAAAGTGTTCTATTATCATTAGCAATAGGCTTAATTGCGGCATTTTTTATAACTAACAGTATCAGTAATAAATACACTAAAGCAGTACGTAATAAAGCTGATGCACGAGATTATCTTGTTAACGGTTCATTACAGGTAACCGGTTCATACGATAATTTCTCGTACACGAATGTAACACGTAAGCCGATTCCAAAAAATGATTCCTCAGGAAGCTCTACTCACACATCGTCCTCGGGTGAAACCCATGGCGGTGGCGGAGGAAAATTCTAAAGCTTAATACCATAAAAAACAGCCGACATTCATTTGCCGGCTGTTTTGTTATATAGTGTTGTTTATTCACGTGAGCTATCAAGCTGATTGTGCAATTTTTCCAGTTCTTTTTTGGAGAGTTTGTATCCAAAGAAAAGAAGAATAAACAGTAATATTAAAATAATTGCAGGGACTAATGTGGCAACGCCGTAAAGCTTTTCAATTACCTGCTCTGACTGTACTGCAAGCTTGCCGTTGTATCCGATTAATCCTAATATAGCGGGGACTCCGGCGCCTGCGGCAGTCTGTCCTAATTTTCTTGCAAAGGAATAAAACGAATAGGCAGTGCTTTCCTCACGTCTGCCGGAAAGCAGCTCGTGATAGTCAATTACATCCATTACCATAGCCCAAATTTCCATTACAAGAAATGTTTGTCCTGCGCCCGAAAGGAATGTCATTACAAGGAAAAGATAGGGATTTGACGCAAGCGAAGTAAATCCGAACAGATACATTACAACATTTACTACTGCGGCAAAGGCAATGCCTGCACTGCATATTTCTTTTTTTCCGAATTTGCGTACAAGCTTACCCATAACCGGCAGAAACATAGCCATGGGAAGATAGGTGCATATTGTTACTATACTGTACAAGCCGGGTTTTTCATAAAAATTCTTAAAAAGATAGTTATATACAGTCTGCGTGTACATTTGAAAGCAAATTAAAAGCATTGAAACACCGCAAAGAGCAAGAAACGGCTTGTTTTTTATAAGCATACGAATACTGCGGAAAAGATTATAATTGCTTTTACTCTGATTTGGAGAAACGGTAACTCTTTCCTTCGTCAGTTTAAAATGAACAAGAAAAGTAATCACTGTTATAACAGAAAGACAACCAACGGCGATGCTCAGCTTATTTGAGTCAAGCACCTTCGTTGTACCGCTTGTACCTGCAACGGTAGAATAAACAAACAGCGGTAAAAGAATTTGTGCAGGAAGACCGCCTACGCCTGCACCCACAGACCTCCACATAGAAAGAGATGAGCGTTCAATTTCGTCGTCGGTAATTACTGATGCGAGAGAACCGTACGGAATATTTACGCCCGTGTACATCATTCCGTAAATTATATATGTAATATACGCATAAATAAGATACTGCCTTTCGGAAAGTCCGGGTATTTTAAAAAACATAAAAAATGCGGCAATGGCAAGCGGTACAGACGCACCCAATATATACGGTCTGAACCGTCCGTGTCTTGTAGGACGGCGTGAATCAATAAATGCGCCCCACATAGGGTCATTAACTGCGTCCCATATTCTTGCAACAAGCATAAGCACTGTAATCGCTCCTGTTGCAATTCCCAAAACATCGGTATAAAACATTGTCAAAAATGAATTAACGAGAGAAAAAGTCAGTATTCCTCCCATATCGCCTAAGGCATAACCTATTTTATCCTTAGCCTTAATTCCGTGTGTTGCCTGTGTTTCATTCATAATAATTTCCCTCTCAAATGTTTTTTACAGTGAGTCTTCGGCTGTCATTTTCGCACAGCCTTATTTTAGGAGTAAAGGGCATATTTCCCAAATTTTCATATTCAACCGTCACTGATTTTTCATCGCAAAAAACGGAAAAATTCAGTTTAACGCAGTCATTGCTTTTATATTTGAAGGTCATTCCGTCATCATTGAAAAATGCACCTTCAAATCTTCCCTTTTCAATAGGATAAACAGTAAATAAAACACCGTTTTCGTCGGTAGGAATAATACTTCCTGCTTTGACGAAATATGGCATTTCCTCAGTAAGCGGTATGGAAATATTAACGGTTTGACCGCCGTCAAAAGTTTTGTCGTCTAAATACCATTTTTCGTTTTTAGGCAAATAAATTTCGGCGTCTTCCCTGCCCTCATCAAATATAAATCCCACAAGAATATCTCTGCCCACCATCATACTGTCGTTTTGTGAATACAATTTTTTATCATCATAATACAAAAGAGGCGGAGCGTTCAAGGGCACCTCGCTTTCAACCGCATTATATGCACAGTTGTAAAGATAAGGAATTAGTTTTTTCCTTTGATTAAAGAGTTTTTTTACCGACGGCATTATATCGGGATAACTCCATGGCATTGTGGCGGAGCCATCCTCATTCCAGCTGTGAATAGTAAATCTCGGCTCAAAAACACCGTGCTGAAGCCAGCGAAGCAGAAGCTCTCTTGAGGGCATTTCGCCGTGAAAGCCGCCTAAATCGTGACCGTAAAAGTACAGTCCGGACATAGACATAGTAAGTCCGATATTGTGGCAGAAACGCAAATCCTCAAAGCAGGTACGGTTATCACCCGACCATGTTTGTGCAAGACGGCGCAGAGCAATATTTCCGCTTCTGGTTGATAAAAAAGGTCTTAATTCGGGTCTTTTTTCTGTCTGTGCCATATATGAGGATAAAACCATTAGATAGGTTAAATTAGGTCTTATTCTGCTTGCGGGCACAGTGCCTTTCCCAAATCCCTGTGCCTGTGCGTCAAGGTCACGAATGTCAAACTCGTTATTATCATTCCAGGTAGTTGTTATACCAAAATCAAGGAGAGTATCCCTCACCTTTTGCTTCCAATATTTAAAAGCATCGGGATTTGTAAAATCTATATAGCTTCCTAATCCGTCCCAAAATTCAGTAACAAAGGGTGTGCCGTCGGAATTTTTTATAAAATAACCTTTTTCGGCTATTTCGTTATATAACGGATGGCTGTCCAAAAATGCAGGCTTTATGTTAGGAATTATTTGAATACCTCGGTCTGCAAATTTTTTAATTAAATCCTGAGGACTTGGAAATTTATCATAATTCCAGTTGAAAACATAACGTCTGTCGCCTATTGAGGTGTAACCGGAGGATAGATAAAAGCCTTTGCATGGTAAGTCATACTCGTTTAATTTGTCAAGAAAGCCGTCCATTTGCTTTTCCGAATCGGGAGCGTCTGTGTACGCCATTGTGCTGGCACAATAATCAAAGCTCCATTTCGGCGGAAAAGCCTGTTTACCGCAAAGCCTTGCAAACTGCTGTAAAACAGACAGCTTTGTGCCGAAAAACACATAATAAACAAGACAGTTATCCTCAGTTTTAAAATATTTGTAGGCAGGATAATAATTATTGATTTCCTTGCCTAAATCTATGTAGGAGGTGTCGGAGGTATCATAAAAAATTCCGTAACATCCAACATTGTTTTCACAAATATAAAACGGAATGTGCTTATATAGCGGGTCTGTGCTTTGAGCGTTATACCCCATACTGTCAGCACATTCAATGCGAAATGCTCTGCCTGATTTGTTGAGCAAACCGGCTTTGTCACCAAGTCCGAAAACATATTCAGCGTTTTCTCTTGTAATGTAATGATAGCTTTCCCTGCCGAATTCACCCGAGAAATTATATGCAAGCGGTCCCCTGTCGGAAAATAAACCTTTGCCTTTTTTACGATATTTTAGAATAAAATTGTGTTTTTCAAGTTCAATGTCAACACCGCAGGGAAATTTAAAACATTCTGTATCATCATTAACATAAACTTGAGGCGTACACATTTTAAAGCCGTCTGTGCTTAGTCTGTCTCTGCCGGTTGTCAAAAGCTCATTATTAGGATTTACCGAAAAGGTCGGCAGTATGTCATTTTCATCTTTATATACTGCAACTCTTATACTGCTGTCATTAACAAAGTCAAGACGGACAAAATTGCCGTCACAGGCATAAATCCTGCCGGTGTCAGAGCTTTTTATTAAATTAAAATTATGGTTAAATTTTCCCATTATATAGTTTTTCCTTTTCCGGTTAGAGTGTATTTTAGGTTATCTCTTGTTTTCCAATTTGAGCAGGCGGTGCTTTCACAAAAAGACATTGGTTTTTTCCAATCGGCATCCCATTGGGGAATTGAATTACAGTTAGGATTGCCGTTTTTTGCAAATGCACATACTGAGTCGGAAATCTGCTGCGAGATTTTATAATCTATTTCTTCAAAAGTGCGCCAGTTAAAATCAAGTGTTGAGAAAATATAAAGCAAATCGGCAGAGTGCCAGGCTCCCATATCGTCACCGGGTAAAAATCTGTTAAAATTATAGAAATAACAGGGATTTGTGTTATGAGACTGAGTATATTTTCCCCATTTTTTATTTACCGCTTCAAGAACTATCGGTATCATATCGGTACATGTAGAGCCTATGATATACGGCATATCGGGTATATGGTTTAAATTAAAGGTGTTTTTATTTAAAATTACACCGTCATATACGGGAAAAGTATAGGGCATACTGAATTTACTTTTCTTGCAGGCCTTTAACCAGGCATAGTAAAGAGCCTTTGCGTCAACGGATTTTAACTCATCCATTGTTTTAACGCCTGCATTTTTCATTATTCCGTCCCAAAACGGTGTTATTTTTTCAACCGTCAGCGGTTTCAGCAAGCATCTCTGCATACCTGCGCCGCTTAACATTATTGCACCCTTAAATTTGCCTTTTAAAATAGGGTTGTTCAAATGAATATCAACACTCATTGCACCTGCGCTCTGACCCATAAGAGTGATGTTGTCAGGGTCACCGCCGAAAGCAGATATATTATTGATTACCCATTGAATAGCCACTGTTTGGTCGTAAAGTCCGAAATTTGCCAATATCCCCTTTTCGCTTTTCAAATCCTTATGGGCACAAAAACCGTAGGGACCTAAGCGATAATTCATAGCGACGGTGATTATACCTTTTTGTGCAAATATTTCACCCTTGATATGACCCTCATCCGTACTGCCTCCTGTAAAGCTTCCCCCGTGTATGAAGGTAAGTACAGGGCAGTTTTCTGCATTCTTCGGCGTCCATATATTCAGAAAAAAGCAATCCTCACTGTATGTAAATTTTAAGCCCTTACGAAATTCTTTGTGATAAAACGGATTAACCTTTGCATCTTCTTCAAATGCTCTGTGCTGATAACAGCAGGCTTTGTACTGTGTTGCATCATAAACGCCTTCCCAGGATTTTTCTTCTGTGGGATACTCATATCTTTGAGCACGGGCATAGCGTATTCCGCGAAATTCAAGACATTTCTCGCCTTCCAAACCTTTTATAACACCGCAGGGTGTTTGCTTTTCAATATATTTCAACTTATCACTCCCATAAACTCTTTAGATAATTATACCAAACTAACCGAATCATATCAAATATTTTAAAATCAAATTCACTGTATTTATTCAAATTTTATACAATAATAATAGATTATACAAAAAGCACTCTGCAAACAAGCAGAGTGCATCGGAAGTGTTTTTATATTGCGTTAATAATAATGGATATATACCTCATCGCTAATTAATGCAAAAAACATCAACATTGTATTCTTTCTCATACATAAATATAATCATCAATTACATATCTGATTTCGCTATTGTTCACATAAAAATATTTTTTTAATATATTTTTATACGAAAGAGAATATTCACCAACTATATAATTATCGTTATCATTGATAACAAAATACCCTTTATACCAACTTCCGTTGCTTAAAGCAGAAAGAAAGTTCGGAACTGCTTTATACATCTGTGAGTAATGTATACCGTTTTCGTCAAAGTCATACTTTGATTTTCTATTCTCTATTTTCTCAAAATATGTCATATTATTTTCATATTCGTCCAAAAACGAGTCATATTCTTCTTTAGTATATTGGTCAATATAAAATTCAATTTGCGTTCCGTCTGCGTAATTTGCATCAATAGGAAGCTCATCTTTATTTTGTTCTGCATAGCTTATTACAATATTTTTATCTATCACTTGCAACGGCGTTTTTGCTGTAGCGGCGAAAATGTATGAAAAATAGCAATTAAAAATCAGCATGAAAATTAAGATAGAATTTAGAATTGCAAATGATTTCTTGCTTTTATTTTTGCGTTTCAAAATGATATATATTATTAAATAAACAAAAATCGGCCAAAGAGCAGTAACAATAATTTCTAATATTGTAAGAATAAGTAATAATAAATATTTAAATTCTTCCATAATTTCCTCCTATTTTTTGGGCCTTAAAAATTCATATTTGTCAAAGAAATTTTTTAAGATTTTAATTGTATTATCAGCAGTATTTCCGGATACAGCCTTTTGATGCATATCCGGATTATCAATTCCAACTTTGGGCGGATGCATCCATCGTCCATTACGCAACTGATAACATACTGATTTTTTATGCGAATATTTATCCTGTATAGGATGTAGCGAATAACCTAAATGCATTAATCCATAATCTAAATATTTTTCATATTTATTTTTTACATCCTTTGTTTTTTGAGCTTTTTTTCCGTATTTTTTTATGTAACTTTGCCACATATCATAATATGTCTGTGCAGTATTAAAACAATTAGTTGCATAATTTTGCTCTGTATTTGAAATCTTACTTCTAACATCATTACCATCTTTATCAAAGAAATGCCATTGGTCATATATTTTCCAGTTACTACCGGTAGATCCAAATATGTCATCTACCTGATTGCAATAATATCCAATTTTCTCCGCATTATATTTACTATATCCGACCTTTGCTTTCGCCCAATAATATGTACCATAGTACTTATTTGAATTTACAAATTTATAATAGTGATTTTTTTTATTATCTTTATTGTATCCGTAATGAACCTTACTGTTCCAATATCCAGTATAATCCACATTATTAACCGGGTCGTTACAGCAGTAAGCAAACAGGTTTGTTCCGTCAGTATCTTCCTTGGTTTCAAGTGCAATCTGCGGGTCGTCGGCGTTGATGAATCTGCCGGCTGTGGCGTAGTAATAACGGCTTTGCAGATAGTACATACCCAGACTGCTTTCGTAATAATAACTACGGTAGCGGATTGGGTTAATACCGTCAATACATAAACTGCTTCTTTCTCCGCCGGTTTGGTTTATACAGTTGCCCCAAGCGTCATATTCGTATTCTGCAACGCAAACGCCGTTTGAATCATACACTGCGGTAACATCACCAAGAACATTTTTTTGGTAATAATAGAAATTACCGTCATAATTCATACCGATGATATTATCGTCCTCATCATAAAGGAAGAATATTACTTCATCAATACAACCGTCCTCGTCCTCGTTATACTGGGAAAGCAGCTTGTCTCCCTGATAATTATAATAGGTGGTGACGCCATCATATCTTTTTGATGTTCTCATTCCGTTTTCGTCGTAGGTATTATAGGCAAAGCATACCTTTTCCCCTGTTTCCACGTCTACGAAATAAAGTGCCTTTAGCTGTCTGCCGTTTGTCCACTCGTACTGAATTAAGCTATAATCGTTTTGCTTATAATTTATGGTATTGCCGTTAATATCTGTATCAACGGTTAATGACTGTTCGTCTCCGTCACAGAGGATTTCTATGGATTCCAACCATAAATCATCGTCGGAATAATTCAGCTCTGTTGTTTCGTAGAAATCTATTTCTTCATCAGGCTTTCCGGAATCGGTATATTTTAACTCTTCTCGTTTTGCAACATTGCCTTTTTTATCATATTTGAATCTGAGAGTATAATTTTGATTTTCATTATCTTCCCGAACAATTCTTCCGTCACAGTCATAAGTATAGTTAAACGTCATTGAACCGCTTTGTATTGATGTGACTCTGTCCTTACTGTCGTAAGCCGCACTTCCGGAATATGTACTATTTTTATCAATATTATTAAGTGTATATGAAACAGGTCTGTCGGAGGAATCATAGTTAATAGAATAATTAAACTTGTTTAACATTCTTCCTGTATATGCTTCCTTAAATG
>JBJEPO010000065.1:0-2772 GCA_051881275.1 Eubacterium sp.
CACAAATTGAGATATTCGTCAATATCTCACCGTGAGATATATTACAATAAAAACGCCATAATAAAACTGTGGGGTGATATTTTGAGACTGAGAGATTTGCGTGAAGATTACGACCTCAGGCAATCTGAAATTGCGGAGTATTTAAACATACAGCAAAACACCTATTCGCAGTACGAAACCGGCAAACGTGATATACCTGTTTCAATGCTTTGGAAGCTGGCGGATTATTACGGCACAACAGTTGATTATCTAATAGGAAGAACCGATAAAAAATAGCAACCGCAGAATTTTTTGTTCTGCGGTTGCTATTTTTTGTTCTCATTATTTAGATTGGGTTTCGCAGTAAAGACAGCGGTAGGTGCCTTTACTGTCGGTGAGCTTGAATATATGCTCAATGGGTTCATTATTGCAAATACAACGGGGATTTGGGCATTTTATAACATTAACAAGGCTCTGCGGCAGGGAAAGCTTTTTCTTTTCAATACGCTTACTGTTTTTGATAACATTAACAGTTGCGTCCGGGGCAATATAGCCGATAACGTCCATATCAAGTTCAATTAAATCATTAATTTTAATAATATCCTTTGCCAGATTTTTCTTTGATTTGGCGTTGGTGATAATTGCCACCTGGCATTTAAGAGAGGACAAATCCAGTGCCTCGTAAACCTTCATACCACGTCCGGCAGGGATATGGTCTATAACATAGCCGTTTTCAATAGCGTCAATGTTCATTCATTCTCACCCCATTTCAGCAAGGTCATAATAAGCGCCATACGTATATACTTGCCGTTAAGCGCCTGTACAAAATACTTGGCTCTCGGGTCGTCGTCAACCTCCGTGGCAATTTCGTTTACACGTGGCAGAGGATGCATAATCGTAAGGTCGGATTTTGCATTTTCAAGCTTCTTCAAATCAAGGATAAATGCGTCCTTATGCTTTAAATACTCATCCTCGGAGAAGAAACGCTCACGCTGTATTCTCGTCATATAGAGAATATCAAGCTGAGGCATAACAGCCTCCATTTTCTCCACCTCGGCAAATTTGATATTACCGGGGATAAGCACATCGGTTTTGATATAATCGGGAACGGCAAGCTCCTTTGGTGAAATAAGCACGAATTTTACATTCTTATACCTGCTCATAGCCTTTATTAGAGAATGTACCGTTCTGCCGAATTTAAGGTCGCCGCAAAGACCTATCGTAAGATTATCAAAGGTGCCTTTTTCCCTGTAAATAGTAAGCAGGTCCGTAAGAGTTTGGGTAGGATGAGCGTGGCCGCCGTCGCCGGCATTGATTATTGGAACACCGGATTTTTGCGCAGCAACTCTCGGTGCGCCCTCAAGAGGGTGGCGCATTGCGATAATATCGGCGTAGCAGGAAACCATACGGATAGTGTCGGACACACTTTCGCCTTTAGATGCGGAGGACGACGCCGCCTCGCTGAAGCCTAAAACATTACCGCCCAGCTCGTACATAGCCGCCTCAAAGGACAGACGTGTTCTTGTGCTTGGTTCAAAGAACAGAGTAGCAAGCTTTTTGCCGTCGCATATATGGGAATATTTTGATTTATTATTGATTATATCCATTGCAAGAGCAATCATTTCGTCAATTTCCTGCAGGGATAAATCTGTTGTATCAAGTAAATGACGCATTTCAGTTTCCTTTCTTACTCCTTTGCACCGTTAACTTCAAGATACCTCTTTATACGTTCAACATTTTCACGGTTGCTGTCGTCCTCTTCAAGATATTCAATAATATCATAAACATCAACAACAGAATACACGGAAAAGCCGTATTCATCGCCTACCTCGGCAATGGCTGATTTTTCGGTCTGTCCCTTTTCCTTACGGTCAACCATAACGAATGCGGCAGTTACCTTTGCACCGTCAATTTTTGAGAGAATGGACATACTTTCTCTAAGGGCAGTGCCGGCTGTAACAACATCCTCTACAATAACGATTTCCTCGCCCTGTTTGGGAGTATAGCCTACAAATACACCGCCTTCGCCGTGGTCCTTTTCCTCTTTTCTGTTAAAGAAAAACGGAACGTCAAGACCGTGATTTGCAAGAGCCACAGCCGCTGACACGGAAATAGGAATACCCTTATAGGCAGGACCGTAAAGCACGGACCTTTTTTCGCCGATTTTATCAAGATATGCCTTGGCGTAAAACTCGCCTAATTTTTGAATCTGAACGCCTGTTTTAATATCGCCTGCATTGATGAAATACGGAATTTTTCTGCCGCTTTTTGCAGTAAAATCGCCGAATTTCAAAACGCCTGCGTCCTCTAAAAATTTTATAAATTCTCTTTTATATGCTTCCATAATTTTCTCCTTAGGGTAACGGTAATAATCCGAGCCACGGTTTATCGTGGCAGATATTGCCCTTACTCTTCGTTAAAATACTCGGCATACGGCAAGTATGCCTGTGTTTTGTGCCTTGAATAAGTTGGCGGTAGCCGAAACAATATGGTTTTGACACAATCTTTTCCGCCAATACTTCGTTAAATTATTTTTGAATACGGCAGTATGCCAAAATAATTATGCCTTGTCTTGACGCAAAATATTTGCTTCAAAACTGCAAGGCACCTAAAATACAAAATTATGAGTAGGTTTGTGCATTTCTTTGTTGCAGGTATACTTGCGTATGTCAAAACAAAAAATGTGCAAAGATGCCATCATTTTGCATTTTAGGCATATTATTTCGGCTACCGCCAACTTAAGACCAAATCTGCACACGATAAACTGCAAAGCATCAAAAATGCTTGGAGTAA
>JBJEPO010000066.1:0-2767 GCA_051881275.1 Eubacterium sp.
TTTAATCAGCACCGGTCTGCCGTGGGGACAATATCTTATTTCGGGCATTGAAAGGAGTTTTTTAACAAACAGCTCTCTCTCGTAAGGCGAGGTATAATCCCCGGCTTTAACGGCGGCACGGCAGGAGGTTGAATGAAAAATCCAATCCATCTGCTCGGGAGTTATATCGGTTTTGCCGTCAAGAAGCTTCTGTGCGGTTTCAGTAACCAAATCCTCCACATCCTCGTTATCAAGAATTGAGGGGCACTCCCTGACGATAACGGAGGAATTTCCGAAATCTTCAATTACAAAACCGCATTTTTTGTACAAATCAAGATTTTCGCAAACCGCCGTATATTCCTCTTTAGAAAGCTTTACTGCCACGGGGGAAAGCAAAATCTGCGAATTAATTTCGGTTTCCCTTTTAAGCCTTTCAAAATTCATACGCTCGTGGGCGGCATGCTTGTCTATGAAATATAAATCCCTGTCAATCTCAACAATAATGTAGGTTTTAAAGGCTTCGCCGATTACACGAAAATCGGGAATTTCAATTTCATTATCAAAATCAGTCTGTTGCTTTTCTTTACCTTCTTCAAGGGTTTTACTGATAATATTTTCACTTTTGTCAGGCTCGGCAGGCTTAACGGAGGTATCAAAAATTCTGTTTAAATTAATGTTAAGCGTATCCTTCTCATTATCTTTAGGTAAGGAGCTTGTGTTTTCGCCAAAATCATTTTTGTACTCCTCTGCACTTGCCACGTTCCAGAAGCTTTCATTTTTCGGCTTCTGTCTGAAAGCAATCTGCTGAGGCTCACTTGCTTTATCTTTTACAAAATCAAGCCTGCCCTGTGCATTTTCATATACAGGCTTAGGGGTAATTTTTGCCTCTTTAAAGGTGTCCCCTGCTTCTATTGCGGATTTTACGCCGTAGTAAATCAGCTCAAACACAGGACGCTCATTGGCAAAACGCACCTCTGTTTTAGCAGGGTGAACATTTACGTCAACAAATGATGAATCACATTCTATATTGAGAACGCAACCGGGGAACCTGCCAACCATAATATTATTTTTATACGCCTGCTCCAGTGCCGCCATAGCGGTTTTTGACTTTACAAGGCGGTTGTTAATATAGAAAAACTGCATTGCTCTGCTTTTGCGTGACTGTGACGGCTTTGTAACAACGCCGGTAACACGCATATTGTTAACAGAATAGTCAACATCAATAAGGGATGACGAAAACTCTCTGCCGAAAACAGAATACACAGTTGACTTTAAATCTCCGCCGCCGGAGGTTATAAGGGTCTGCTTGCCGTCCCTGATAAATCTAAAGGAAATCTCCGGATGGCTGATTGCCATTCTGTCAACAACGCTTGCTACGTCATTACCCTCGGTAACATCTTTTTTCAAAAACTTCATACGGGCGGGGGTGTTAAAAAACAAATCTCTTACAACTATTGTTGTTCCTTGGGGACAGCCTGCGTCGGAAAAATCAATTTCCTCTCCTCCGGCAATTTCATACCTACTGCCGATATCACTGTCCTTTGTTCGGGAAAGCAGTTCAACCCTTGCAACTGCGGCAACAGACGCCATAGCCTCGCCTCTGAAACCGAGAGTACCGATTGAGTTCAAATCGTCGGCATACTTGATTTTACTGGTAGCGTGGGGTATAAAAACCTTTTCAACCTGATCTTTATCTATTCCGCAGCCGTCATCTGTAATACGTATATATTCCGTTCCGCCACGTCTTATTTCAACGGTAATGTTCTTTGCGCCGGCGTCAACGGAATTTTCAATCATTTCCTTAACAACGGAGGACGGTCTTTCCACCACTTCACCGGCGGCAATTAACTGATATACTTCCTTCGGTAAAATATTAATCTGCGGCAAAGTGCTCACCGTCCTTTCTGTTTAATCTGTTTATGAAACCTCTTCGGCTTTCTTTTTAAGGTCGTACAGGGTCTGCATTGCCTCAATAGGCGTTAATGTGTTTATATCTATGGTTTTGATTAGTTCAAGAATATCGTTTACGGAATTTGTTGTAAAATTGTACTGAATGTCATTATCCTCCTGAACATCAGTATCCTCCGCCTTAAACTCAATTTCCGTTTTGTTGGCTTCAAGCTCTTTAAGAATAACCTTCGCACGTTTGATTACACTGTCGGGTATTCCGGCAAGCTTTGCAACCTCTATACCGAAGCTCTGGTCGGCTCCGCCGTGAACAATTCTGCGCAGGAATGTAATATCGTCACCGCGTTTTTTTACGGCTATTGAATAGTTGTTTACGCCGTCAAGCATACCCTCCATTGCCGTAAGCTCGTGATAATGAGTGGCAAAAAGTGTTTTTGCGCCCAGCGTCTTTTTCTTTACAACATATTCAAGCACCGCTCTTGCAATACTCATACCGTCAAAGGTTGATGTTCCTCTGCCGATTTCGTCAAGTATGATAAGTGACGAGGCGGTAGCGTTTTTAAGTATGGTTGAAACCTCGTTCATCTCAACCATAAAGGTTGACTGACCTGTTGCCAAGTCATCCGAAGCACCTACTCTTGTAAATATGGCGTCAACCACGGAAATTTTTGCGCTTTCGGCAGGAACAAAGGAGCCTATCTGCGCTAAAAGGGTTATTAAAGCAGTCTGGCGCATATATGTTGATTTACCTGCCATATTGGGACCGGTAATAATGGCGCATCTGTTTGTATCATTGTCAAGCAGAGTGTCGTTGGGAACAAAGGGTGCGTCCTTCAAAAGTGATTCCACAACAGGATGCCTGCCGTTTTTAATATCAATT
>JBJEPO010000067.1:0-15465 GCA_051881275.1 Eubacterium sp.
ATCCGGTGGCGTTAACCTGTTCAAGAGCAGTTTCAATCCTCTTGTACTTATTCTTAATCTGTGACAGCTCGGAAATTTCCCTGAGCAAATCCTCGTCGTTTTTAATTTCAATACTGCATTTTTGAGAAATAATTGAATAAAAGTAAGAGTTATCTATATCGACCTTGACGCTGACCTTTCCGCAGGACAAATCAAGGTCGTTTATTCTTACATCCTGAACATTGTCATTCTCATTTATCGCAGATGTAAATTTATTAACGGACCGGATACTGCTTACAACATCTGTGCTTGACTTAATACTGTTTATAAGCGATGAGCGCATACCGTCCTTTTCATCAAGGCCCTTAAACCAACCGGGCAAATCAATACCGATGCTCGCCACGGGAAATTCATAAAGCACCTTCAGCAGAATTTCGTTAATCTGATTTTCGTCAAGCTCAAGACAGTTTACAGGCAGAACAGGCACATCGTATTTTTCACTTAAATCGTCACAAAGCTGTTTCGCACCGGGAGTTGTCGGGTTGACGCAGTTCATAAGAACAATAAAGGGTTTATTTATCTCCTTAAGCTCGTTGATTACACGCTCCTCCGCTTCAGCGTATTCACTGCGTTCAATAGAGCTTATTGAGCCGTCTGTGGTAATAACAAGACCGATGGTTGAATGTTCCTTTATAACCTTTCTTGTGCCGATTTCAGCCGCCATATTAAAGGGTATTTCCTCATCTGACCAGGGAGTCATTACCATTCTCGGCTGGTCCTCCTCAATATACCCCTCGGAGCTTGGTACAATATAGCCAACACAGTCAATCATTCTTACCTTAAGGCGCAGATTTTCACGCATTGTCAGTTCAATAGCGTCCTCGGGTATGAATTTAGGCTCCGTTGTCATTATTGTTCTGCCGGCGGCGGATTGGGGCAGTTCATCTCTTGCTCGTTCCTTTTGAAATTCACCGTCAATATTAGGTATAACAAGCGTATCCATAAAACGCTTTATAAATGTTGATTTACCGGTTCTTACAGGACCTACAACACCGATGTAAATATCCCCCTGCGTTCTTGAGGAGATATCCGAATATATATTTTCATTCATATTGTCACGCCCCTATATTCCCGGTATTATTAATACTTTATTTGTATCAAGTATTTCATTTTCAAGATTGTTTTCTTTCATAATCATATCAATATCCGATGAAAAGCTTTTTGCTATACTCCACACCGATTCGCTCTTTTTGCCGAAATAAACGGTAAGCGCCGGGAAATTAATATTTTCATCATTTGCTTCAATTTCGTTAAGGACCTTTACAACCTGCTTATTAAAGCAGTAGGCTGAATATGAAAGCGACAGGCGTACATCTGTTCTTCTATCGTTAACAATGGAATAATCAACAGAGTGAATCCAAACAGACGCCAGCGCATCCTCGTAGCCCTCAATGGGAATTTCTATATCAACAGAATTATTAAGCGAATTAATTGTGTTGTCGCTGTCACAGCACAAGGCGCAGGCGGTTGCTTTGAAAACTATTTCTTCATTTCTCACGCAGGGCGCAGACAGGCTTATGCTGAAATCCTTAATACAGTTAATAGCCGTGCCGAAATCAAAGGAAATATTTTTCATAACCGTATCGGTTACAAATTTTCCGTTTTTAACACATCGGTAATCGGAATATTTACAGGTACATTCCCTGTTTAAAACGTAGCCGTCGGTAACAATAGTTTCCAGGGTTTCACGCACAAACACACAGCTCATTGCCAAATCGCCGTAAACCTCTATAACGGTAAGTTTATCGTCGCCGGCGCATTTTGGTTTAAAGTACACATTGCACAAATCAAGAGTCACAATAGGAATATCGTCCTCCTGTATTCCCACGGCGTCAATTATTTTTGACACTTCAATAGTATTACAGCACCTGATACACTCGCAATTTGTATCATCTGCGGTATATAGAATTGAAATATTAAGCTTTGTTTTTACAAGCATTTTATCGTTTATAATTTTTGTTTCGGTAAGCTGGGGATAAGCAAAACAGTTTACGATTCTTTTAATCGGTTTTGAATCTGCAGGAATCGGAAATTCATCATCAAATTCAGCCTTGCAGTTAGCGGTGGCAACAATATCGGCACTGTTGATTTTTTCCAATCTTAATTTTGACGAGGAACAGGAGGTCAGGCAGGGACTTGAATCTCTGTCATAAGCCTTTACGAATATATCACAGGCGATATGAATATCAATCCTCTTTTGATTGATAACCCTGAAATTAGTATATTTATCCGTAATATGCGCTGTTGCAAAGGCTCTTTCGCTGAGATTTTCTATGCTGACACTTTTGATAAATTCCTCTTCAAAATCAGCGTATGCCAATTCCATATTTTCATTGTAATATGTAAGATTTATCACTGTTTTACAGAATATTTTGACCTCGCTTGAGCTGCTGTCAATATTTGTAACAAAGCTGTGAGCTGAGCATTTTACAATTTTAAAAAGCTCGTCGCAGTACGCCGGTACGGTTTCCTGATAATCCTCATCATTGTCAATGTGTTTTGAATAAACGCAGGCATTTCTTTCAAGACAAGTATATTCCTTTTCAATATCCATAGTTTTGCTCCTTTCTGTTTATATCTATGCAATATAAAATCGGAATATAACATAAAAAGCATAAGGCTTAAACCAAATTAAGGTTTAAGCCTTATGCTTTATTCGCTGTATGTTATTTTTTTAACTTTGAATACTGCTCTTAAAATCGGAGCCAAGAGTTTAGGACTTTTAATAAGTATGACTTTCATAAAAAACACTCCCTATCGTTTGCAGCAAATAATGCCGAGAATGATTACTACAATAGCCAAAACTCTGGTTACCCAAACAGTAGGCAAACAACATGCGATAACGCATCCTGCTCCGAAGGCAATAAACAGAAAACTTCTTTTGCAGGTTTTATTCATAGTAAACACCACCAATCGCTGCATTTACTATATAATATGAAATTGCTTTTTAATCGTTACTCTCTGCCAGCAATAAAATTCCTTTTTCAACTGACACGGTACATTCCTCACCGTCAATATAATTACTGTTGGCAAGCTGGTCCCATGGCTCAAAATCAAGCTTTTCCAAATCATAAAAGCCTGCGTCATAGTAGGCACCTTTAATTGCAACGCCCTTACACTCACCCATAAAAGCAAACAGAGAGAAATTGTCATATTCTTTTTTAAAGGTTTTACTGCCTTCAATTAATGATAGCCTGTTGTGACTGTCAATGATTGTACAATCAACGCCGTTTTTACGGCAGTAATCAAGGCACAGAATATTGGCGTAGGTATGGTCAAAGCGAGTGCCTATTGCAAAGAATATATCTATTTGCTTAAAGCCTCTTTTTACTGCTTCTCTTACACAGGTAAATGTATCGGTATAAGCCTTTTCGGGATTAAGTACAATAATTTCGCAGTCGGCATCAGGCTTTGGCGATGAGTCAAAGTCGCCGATTATTAAATCGGGCTTAATGCCCGACTTGTTCAGCACTGTATATCCTGAATCGGCGGCTATAATGAAAGAATTATTATCAATTTTATCTGCCAAAAATTCGGCGTCATTCATCGGCGAGCCTGACACAATTGTACATTTGCTTACTTGTTTTCCCATTTCTTAATATCCTTTACGTCATTGTACATTGAAATATAGCTGTTGTGCCGAGAATCGCATATAATTCCGTCCTTAACCGCCTGTACTACGGCACAGCCCTTGTCATTAATGTGAGAACAACTATTAAATTTACATTCGCCCAAGTAATCTCGGAAATCTCTAAAGCAGTAGGGCAAATCGTCCTTCAATATTTTTTCGCACCGTTCAAAATCAAGGGAGGAAAAGCCGGGAGTATCGGCAATATATCCGCCCTCAACCTTGAAAAGCTCGCAATGACGTGTTGTGTGACGTCCCCTGCCCAATTTCTTGCTTGTTTCGCCCGTAGGCAATTCAAGGTGCGGAAACAGGGCGTTTAAAAGAGAGGACTTGCCTACTCCGGTATTTCCCGTAAAAGCACTTATTTTGCCCTTTAGCATTGATTTTACAGCATCACAGCCTTCGCCTGTAATATTATTGCAGGCTATGACGGTGAATCCCGATTTTTCATATATCTCTTTATATTTAATGTATGATGAGTCCAAATCGGTTTTTGTAATAACAATGACCGGCTCAATATTTTTATGCTCGGCTATGGCTGTAAGCTTATCAATAATAAGCGTATTTATTTTAGGGTCGGTCACAGAGGACACAATAAACAGAGTATCAAGATTTGCAAGAGGCGGCCTTACAAGCTCGTTTTTTCTCGGACAAATTGCGTCTATTGTATTTTCTGCATTTTCATTAACGGAGAATTCAACATTATCCCCCACAAGAGGAGTAATTTTCTGCTTTCTGAAGCTTCCTCTTGCCTTACATTCATATACAATATCGGCGGATTCTACATAGTAGAAACCGCCAATACCTTTAATTATTTTTCCTAAGCTCATATATTATTCTGTCGTTTCTTCATCCGGCTCTTCAGGTTCGGATTTTGGCTTTGTCGTTGTAGTTGTTGTTTCGGTGCTTGAGAAGCTTCTGAAATCAACGGTGAAGCTTTCCTCTTTCTTGCCGGTAGTATTGATTGACTCTGCTGCGCCTAAGCCGCTGAGTGTTACAACAATAGTCTGTTTACTGTTATCCTGGAGATTAACGCTGAGCTGCTGATTTGTACCGTTAAGCTTAACATTTTGGTTGCGGTAGGTCTTTCCGCCGATTGTAACCTTAAGCTTATCGGTTTTATAATTGCCCTTTGCGTCAAGGCATTTCGGCAGACGAACGTTAATGGATACCTTAATGGATTCGTCCTTGGTGGTTGTTGTGCCGGAGCTTATAACAACCTTTATGGCTGTATTTGCTTTAACAGTTTCACCTGCGCCCGGAGACTGAGCAATTACTACATCCTTTGGAAAATCACTGTCCTGAGTTTCAAAGGAAACATTGGTAAAGCCGTATTTTTCAAGGAATGCACGGGCACCGCTCTTTGTAAGTCCCGATACATCGGGCACCTTTACTTCCTCAATCACAGTAGTTGACGGTCCTGTTGAAACGTATATTGTAACCTCTGTATCCTCGGAGGCTACCATTGTAGCCTTGGGGTCCGTATATACAACCTGACCCTCGGCAACGTTCTCACTGGAAATCTGTACAACCTTATATTTTGTGAGTCCCTCTCGCTCCAATGCCTGTTCGGCACGTTCAACGGTAAGTCCGTAAACATTGGGAACAGTTATATCATCCTCCGAGGAGGCAACAATAAGCTTAACCTGTGAGCCTTCAAGAACCTTTGAACCTGCCTCGGGACTTTGACCGATTACTGTACCCGGGTCATAATCGCCTGTCTGCTCATATTCGGCAACAAAATCATAATTGTAGGTGCCCTGGTCTTTAAGCTCATCGTAGGAAAATCCAACAAAATTAGGGAGCTTATCGGTGGTTTTATTAATATTGCCTGTAAATGCCATTACAAGAAGTATAACTGCCGCCGCTAAAACAATAAGACCTATTGCTACGGCTGAAATAACCTTTTTCTTATGGTCGGGGTCGGTATATTCCACCTGTTCCTCCTCATAGTCGCCGTCATTAGAGTCAATTTGCTCCGAAATGTCGGTTTTGCTGACAATTTTTGTAGGATTTGAGTCAACCTTAGACACATATTCAAAGGTTACATTAGGATTTTTTATAACCTCCTCAATGTCAAGGAGCATTTCCGTTGCAGTCTGGTATCTGTCCAAAGGATTTTTCTGCATTGCGTGAATACAAATCTGTTCAAGTCCTTTAGGAATATCGGGATTAATGTCAGTAAGCTTCTTTGCGTCAGCCTGAAGCTGCATAAGCGCAACGGATACGGCACTGTCTGCCTCAAAGGGCACACTGCCTGCAAGCATTTCGTAAAGAACTACGCCGAGAGAATAAATGTCGGCTTTTTCATCGGTAAATTCGCCCTTTGCCTGCTCGGGAGAAATGTAATGTACTGAGCCTATTGCATTTTCGGTAAGGGTTCTTGTTTCACTTCTTGAAAATCTCGCAATACCGAAATCCGTAACCTTAATATTTCCGTTAGGCAAAAGAATAATATTCTGAGGTTTAATATCCCTGTGAACAATCCCTTTGTCGTGTGCGTGCTGAACGGCACGGAGAATCTGCGTCATAAAAAACAGTGCGTCGTTCCAGGTGATTGCGCCCTGCTTATTGATATACTCTTTAAGGGTGATACCGTCAATATATTCCATTACAATATACTGAAGCTTTTCACCGAAATTAACATCATAAACCTTAACTATATTAGGATGAGAAAGCAATGCGATAGCCTTAGATTCATTTTTAAATCTGCGCTTAAATTCCTCATTATTTAAAAATTCTTCTTTAAGAATTTTTATTGCAACAATCCTATCGTCAATATTATCGTACGCTTTATAAACAACAGACATACCGCCGACGCCGATTATCTCCTGCACCTCGTATCTGCCGTCTAATCTCTTACCTACATAATTATCCATATATTAAACACTCCGATTAATTTGCTATTGCAACAACGGTGATATTATCTCCGCCGCCGTTATTATTTGCCTTTTTTACAAGTCTGTCAGCAAAGGCATAATACTGACCGTCGCTGATATTTTCAAACAGCTCGTTTGAGCTTACATAATTGCTTAAACCGTCAGTGCATAAAATAAGCGTTTCCTCATCATTGAGAGGTATCTGATTAAATTCAATATCAATCATTTTATCAACGCCTACTGCACGGGTAATGATATTTTTATTAGGATGATTTTCAGCTTCCTCCGGGGTAATTTTGCCCTCGTCAACCAAAGCCTGAACCATACTGTGGTCAGTAGTGATTTGTTTAATTCCGTTTTTATCGGCAATATAAGCTCTGCTGTCGCCGGCGTGAGCGATAAATGCCTGATTACCGCGGACGATTGAGCAAACGACAGTAGTACCCATTCCCTTTAGCTCGGGACGGGCATCAGCCATATCATAGACCTCAATATTTGCCGCCGTAATTGCGGAATCAAGAAGATTTTTGATAGATGAATCCTTCATATTCTCGTTATAAGAGGCATTTATCTTGTCGCTTATAACCTTGACTGCCAGCGCAGAGGCAATATTTCCCCCTGCGGCACCGCCCATACCGTCACAAACAACAGCCCAGGCAACCTCGCCCGGAAGCTCGCCTACCGCATAAGCGTCCTGGTTGGATTCACGAATCATACCTTTATCGGTCTTTGCAACAATTTTCACTGCTGTCACCTTCATTCTTTTTGCGCCTGAGCTGTCCGCAGGACGCATTTATATCTTTACCTAAAGTTCTTCTTATTGTAGCATTAATCCCTTTAGATTTCAAGGTTTCAAGGAAATTTATGACAGAAGTTTGCGTACTTCTTACATTTCCCCTTTCTTCTACATCATTTACGGGGATTAAATTAACATGACAAATAAAGCCTTTAAGCTTAGAAGCTAATTCATTTGCACATTCTACGGTATCATTTGCACCGTTAATGAGCGTATATTCAAAGGAAACACGTCTTGATGTTTTTTCAGCGTAATCACGGCACGCACATATTGCCTCGTCAACACCGTATTTATCGTTAACAGGCATCATACTGCTTCTCAGCTTATCATTTGGTGCGTGAAGCGACAGGGTTAAAGTTATGGGCAGATTTTCATTTATTAAATCGTAAATTTTAGGCACGATACCGCAGGTGGAAATTGTGATATCTCTCATACTTATGTTAAGTCCTGCATCGTTATTAACAGTTCTTAAAAAAGAAATAAGGTTATCATAATTATCAAGAGGCTCGCCTATGCCCATTAAAACTATATGAGAAATACGGATATTCAAATCCTTTTGTGCGGCGTGAATTTGTGATTCCATCTCGGCAGAAAGCAGATTACGCTTAAATCCCGCTAAGGTTGAGGCACAAAATTTACATCCCATTTTACAGCCAACCTGACTTGATATGCATATTGTATAGCCGTATTTATATTTCATAATTACGGATTCGATGTACTCGCCGTCAAACAATCTGAAAAGGTATTTAACGGTGCCATCAATGGCTGAAACATATTTATCCTCAATGGTACAATGGGGAATAAAATAATTTTCGCTCAGCTTATTTCTCAGTGACTTTGAAATATCGGTCATTTCATCAAAGGAGGAAACGCCGAACCTATGAAGCCATTTATATATTTGGTCTGCTCTGAATTTCGGCAGAGAAAGAGCGGATAATTCACTTTTTAATTCTTCATAAGTCAGTGATTTAATATCAGTCATTATTCTTTTCCATTAAAGCGTAATAAAAGCCGTCTCCTCCGTCTGAAGTTATAAAGGTTGTATTATCCTTAATCAGTGAAAAATTACTGTGCTCATCAAGGAATTTTGAAACAACCCTTTCGTTTTCTTTTTTATTCAAGGTACAGGTAGAATAGATTATCCTTCCGCCTTTTTTAAGGTACTTTGATGACGTGTCAAGTATCCTGTACTGAATATCCGGCAGATTTTTTATATCGTCAAGATTTTTATATCTTATCTCCGGCTTTCTTCTTATAATACCGAAGCCGGAGCAAACCACGTCGCAGATAATTTTATCCGCTGATGGTATTTCTGCATTGAAAGCCTCCGCATTATTGACACCGGCGGTAATGTTTTTAAATCCCAATCTGTCTATACCGTTTTGAATTAATTTTACACGGTGTTCGTGCAAATCATAGGAATAAACCCTGCCCTGATTATTCATTGATGATGCGATAGTAAAGGTTTTTCCGCCCGGAGCGGCGCATACATCAAGAACAATTTCACCGGGCTTAGCGTCAAGGGCTTTAGCGCAAAGATAAGAGCTTTTATCTTCTATGTAAAAAAGTCCGTCCTTAAAGGCTTTGCAGTTATTTAAATCAAAGGACGAATTAATTTTGACAAGCTCACCGCACACCTCGCCGTAAATACCGCAGTTATTCAGCTCATACAAAAGCTCTGGTGCGTCAACATAAGCAGGATTAGGCACGGCAAAAACAGGAGGCTTACTGTTCATACTTTCAAGCATTTCGGCAGTCTGCTCTCTGCCGTACATCTTGCTCCACATATTTATGAGATTTTGCGGACAGGAATATCTAACGGACAAATCCTCAATCAAATCAAGATTTATCCTGTTACTGTCTATTTTGTGCAAAACGGCGTTAATCAGATTTTTATAGTAGCCTGCGCCCACCTGCTTTGAAAGCTCCACGCTTTCATTTACGGCGGCGCTTGAGGGAACCTTGTCCATAAAATAAAGCTGATATGCTCCCATAAGCAAAATTATTTTTACTTTAGGCTTCGTTCTGCCGTTTAAAAATTTATCTGTAATATATTCAAGAGTCAGACGGCGTTCAATAACTCCGTAAACGAGAGTTGTTACAAACGCCTTGTCTTTCACTTCATTTTCTTTAAAATACTTTTCCAGGGCAATATTTGAATATGCATTATTGCCGAACACGTCATAAAGTATTTCAAAGGCTGCAAGTCTGCTGTTTTTCATCGTCTGTTACCGCTGAGAATAACCAAAATGAGCCTAAGCATTGTTACAAGCACGCTGGCAAGGGCGGCAACATATGTCAATGCAGCCGAAGCAAGAACCTTTCTTGCGCCTTTATATTCAGTATCTGTTAAAAAGCCGTAGGTTTCAATAGTCTGCAAGGCTCTTTTGCTGGCGTTAAATTCCACAGGCAAAGTAATAAACTGAAACAACGCAACAAATCCGTACAGTGCAAGACCGACATACGCTATCTCAACGGTATTAATGAAAATACCTATTAAGCAAAGCGGAATACCAATCCAAGAGCCTATACGAGTAATAGGAATTACTGCATTTCTGAATTTAAGCGGTGCGTAGCCCATAGCGTGCTGACAGGCGTGACCTGCTTCATGGCACGCAACACCTATGGCGGCGATACTGCGTGAATCAAAAACGTCCTGTGAAAGACAGATTTCCTTTT
Organism: Eubacterium sp.; assembly: GCA_051881275.1. GTDB lineage: Bacteria > Bacillota > Clostridia > Oscillospirales > Acutalibacteraceae > Eubacterium_R. The sequence goes on from JBJEPO010000067.1 coordinate 10,022, forward strand.
TCTTAGGGTCGTAATAATCGGTTAGCTTACCGCCTATTCTTCTGATTTTAACATCTGTAATACCGTTTAACTGAAGAAGTCTCCAGGCGGCGTCGGCACCTGTCATACCGCTTCTGCTGACAGTGCGTGAATACTTATTAAAATTTGAATTTACTTTTATCTGACATATAACAGAAAATATAAAAACGGGAATTACCAAAAATCCTGTAAGATAATAAACCAACATAACCTATTCTCCTAAAATTGTACCGATTTCAACCTTATTTCCCTGCAAAAACGATTTTGTGTCCATAGCTTTTTTACCCTCAGGCTGTAAGCTGAGAATTTCAACACATTTACCGTCTCCGCAGCAGACAACAAGATTATTTTTATTATCAATAACTTCACCGCAGTTTATACCTGTTTTGTCGGACAAAACCGTACGGTGAATTTTTACATTTTTTCCGTTAATCTTTGTAATGGCAACAGGCCAGGTTTGAAGACCTCTGACCTTATTGTGAACCTGATTTGCATTGGCAGACCAATCAATAGGACATAAATCTCTGCCAATCATTCTTGCATACTGATACTCCCCTGCCTCTTGCTTTTCGGCAACGGCAGAGCCGTTTTCAATCATATCAAGTACCTCAATAAGAGCATCTGCGCCGATTAGCGATAATCTGTCAAAAAGCTCGGCTGAGGTTTCATTTTCGCCGATTTCGGTTTCTTTTTTCAAAATAATATCGCCGGTATCAAGTCCCTCATCCATCTGCATAATACAAACGCCTGTTTTACTGTCGCCGTTGAGCACTGCCCACTGAATAGGTGCGGCACCACGGTATTTCGGCAAAAGCGAAGCATGAACATTAATACAGCCGTGGGGTGCGATATTTAATATCTCGGCAGGCAAAATCTTACCGTATGCAACAACTACAATAATATCCGGAGCATGCTTTTTTATAATATCAACTGCGTCGGAATTTTTAATTTTTTCCGGCTGATATACAGGAATATTATATTTTGCGGCAGTTTTTTTTACCTCGGGAGGAGTTAATACCTGCTTTCTCCCTACCGGCTTATCAGGCTGTGTAAAAACTCCGGACACATTATGTCCTGCTTCTATTAACTTTTCAAGGCAGGGAACGGCAAAATCAGGGGTTCCCATAAATACAATATTCATCAGCCTTCTAATTCTCCTACAACATGTGAAGTAAATAACACACCGTCAAGATGGTCAATTTCGTGACAAAAAGCTCGTGCTTTCAGGTCCTCGCCGGTAAACACCTGCCATTTTCCGTGTCTGTCCTGTGCTTTAACCTGTACCTTTTGGGGCCTTACGGTTACGCCGTATTTCCCGGGCAAAGAAAGACAGCCCTCGGATTCACGCTGTTCGCCCTCTCTAAGTGTTATTTCCGGGTTGACAAGCTCCATCGGTCCTTCACCGATATCAATAACAACAACCTTTTTTAAAATACCTACCTGTACTGCGGCAAGACCTACGCCGTTGGCGTTGTACATTGTCTCAAGCATATCGTCAATAAGCTGTGACAGACGGTCGTCAAACCTTTCAACAGTTCTGCTTTTTTTGTACAAAATCGGGTCGCCCAGTTCAACAATATTTCTTAATGCCATTTACAATTCTCCTCAGGAAATTTCACCGGGATTTAAGTCTACTGACAGAGAAACTTCCTTATATTTATTTATTTTACTTATTCTTTTTAAAATTTCTGTTATCATATTACGAACATTTATAGAATTTTTACATTTAATTGCAATTCTATATCTGTAATTATTGTTAATTTTGGAAATTTTAGCCTGTGACGGACCGAGAACAACCAATTTTACGTCTTTATATTCCTTTGAATTAAGCTCAACCAAAATATCAAAAAATTCCTTTGAACACAAAGCCGCCTTGTTTTCGTCCTCACAGGTAAAGGTAACGCTGAAAATATCGCAAAACGGCGGATAAATCATCAGCCTTCTTAATTGGATTTCGTTATTGTAAAAGCCTTTATAATCCTGCCGTGATGCAAATTCAATTGTTTCATTATAAGGGTTAATGGTCTGTATAACAGCCTTACCGCCGAAATCACGCCTGCCGGACCTGCCTACAACCTGTGTAATCAAATCAAAGGAGCGTTCGCCTGCATTATAGCTTTCATCATAAAGTGAATTATCTGCATTAACAACGCCCACAAGAGTAACATTGGGAAAATCAAGTCCCTTTGCTACCATTTGAGTACCAATTAAAATATCATATTCACCCTTAGCAAAGGAGTCAAACAATTTCTCATGAGAAAACTTTTTGGCAGTGGTATCTGCATCCATTCGCAATATACGTGCATCGGGAAAAAGTGCGGCAAGCTCATCCTCAATTCTTTGAGTTCCGTAACCGCTGTAACGCACGCTGTCGCTTTTACATTCGGGGCAGATATTATCAAGCTTTTTACTGAAGCCGCAGTAATGACATACAAGACGGTTTGAATAGCTGTGATAGGTCAGAGAAATTGAACAGTTGGGACAGGTTATAACGTGTCCGCATTCGTTACAGGCAATAAAGGTGTTATAGCCTCTGCGGTTGATAAGCAAAATCGCCTGCTTTTTACTGTCAAGACATTCTCTGATTAAATGATTAAGCTCGGCGGAAATAGGCGATTTGTTACCGCTTTTTATCTCGTTTTTCATATCCACGGTAATTACCTGAGGAAGATTTGAATTGCCGTAACGCTCGCTGATTTCGCAAAGCTTGTACTTGCCTTTAAGCGCATTACTATAACTCTCCACCGATGGAGTTGCCGATGTCATCAAAAACAAAGCGTTATTGTATTTTGATCTGAATTTGGCGGCGTCCTTGGCATTGTATCTCGGAGTACGCTGGGATTTGTAGGTGCTTTCCTGTTCCTCATCCATAATAATCAGTCCGAGATTATGAAGCGGAGCAAAAATTGCAGAACGTGTGCCTATTACAATTTTCGCCTCTCCCCTGTCGGCTCTCTTATATTCGTCGTTTCTCTCGCCCAGTGATAAACCGCTGTGGAATACGGCGCAGATTTTACCGTATCTGCGGTGAAAAATGTCAAGCATCTGCGGTGTAAGGGAAATTTCCGGCACCATCACAATAACATCTTTTCCCTGTTCGACGGCATCATCAATAAGCTTAAGATAAACCTGGGTTTTACCGCTTCCGGTTACGCCGAAAAGCAGTCCTGTTCCGCCGGTTTTCATCATATCACGATAGGTACAATACGCCTGATTTTGCTGGTGGGAAAGGACAATTTCCTGCTTGTTAACCTCAGAAATATTACTGTACGGATTGCGGTAAACCTCATTGTCGTAAATCTCAACAATTCCGTTTTTTTCAAGATTTTTGATTACTCCTACGCCAACTCCGCAGAACTCGCAGACCTCACCAACGCCTGCACAACCTGCATCAAGCAGTAAATCACATACAATTTTCTGTTTTTTCGTAACACCGCTGAGACAGGCTTCATCATCAACAAGCAGCTTTACCATTTTTTCGCTTTTTGATTTTATTGAGCCGTATCTTCTCGGCAGCATTTGCTTTAAGCAGTCATAAGTGGTACAAAAACAGCGTTCCTTGAGCCATAGCGCCAGCTTAACCATTTCCTCGGATAAAACCGGTTTATCGCCTAAAACACTGTCAATGGCTTTCAGCTTCGATGCATCTGCATCTTTATCAAATGCAACAACAATACCGCTTCTGAGCACATTTCCTCTGCCGAAGGGCACCTGTACCTTACTGCCTATTAAAACACTGTTTTTCAGCTCTTCGGGTACAATGTAGCTGTAATCCGTATCAAAGCTGAAAAAGGTGTTGTCAACTGCAACAACAGCAATATTATCTTCCATTATGATTCTTTAATTCTTCCGGTTCTTCAATAACATATTTGCCCTCGCAAATATCGTCAATAGCGGTTGAAACTGTTTTTACATCAATAGGCTCTTCCTTTTCAATAGCCTCGTCACGAATTTCTCTGGCTCTTTTTGCCGTACCTACAACAAGGCTGTAACGGCTGTTAACATTTTTAAGCATTTTCTTTAAATCGGGATTAAACATAATAATAACTCCTTAGTATTTTTTATATTATTTACTGCGTTTTTGCAGTTCATTATCAATAATTTCATTAATTTCGCTGACTGCCTTATCCAAATCGTCATTTACGACCTGATACTTGTAGCTGTCTGCGTGAGCAAGCTCAAAATCAGCAATAGACATACGCTTTTCAATCATTTCAGGCGAATCGGTACCACGTGAAGAAAGGCGTTTGTACAAATCATCACGGCTGGGCGGCAGAAGAAAAATTGAAACGGCGTCGGGAAGCATTTCCATAACCTTTTCTGCGCCCTGCACCTCAATAATCAAAAAGCAAACCAAGCCCTTGCTGACTGCTCTTTTCACTCCGTCAATGGGAGTGCCGTAATAAAAGCCGTTATAGCAGGCATATTCAAGCAGTTGGTTGTCGGCAATCATCTGCTCAAACTCGCTTTTTGTTTTGAAATAGTAATTTACACCGTTTTCCTCGCCTCGCCTCGGGGAGCGTGTGGTTGCAGATACAGACTCAACGCAGTCGCCTCTGAGTCTGCAAAGCTCATTGAAAACCGTATCCTTTCCGCATCCGCTGGGTGCAGAAAGAATTACAATAAGACCCTCATCCCTCATCATCAAATTCCTTTCCGAATCTTTCAGCGATTCTTTTTAAATCCATATAAGATAAAATCACATTCGGCGTGTCGGTAATGATTACGCTCATAGTTTTTCTGCCGTGGGTGGCGTCGATCAAGGTGCCGTTTTCCTTACACTTTTGTACAAGCCTTTTTATCGGAGAAGATTCCGGGCTGACAACGGCAAGGACTCTGTCGGCATTTACCATATTGCCGAAGCCTACATTAACTAATTCCATACAGTCACCTTATTCTATATTTTGAATCTGCTCACGGATTTTTTCTACCTCGGCTTTAATGTCAACTACCTTGCGTGCAATTTCAACATCATTTGCCTTAGAGCCTATGGTGTTTGTTTCACGGTTAATTTCCTGTACGAGAAAATCCATTTTTCTGCCAACAGGCTCGTCGGAATTAATAAAATCATTAAGCTGAGCAATGTGAGAACGCAGTCTGACAGTCTCCTCGGCAACTGCTACCTTGTCTGCAAAAACCGCAACCTCTTGAATAATTCTCGCCTCGTCAAGAGTGACGTCGCCGATAAGGTCGTGAACACGCTCAATCAGCTTATCATTGTATTCTTTAACTGTTTGGGGTGAACGCTCCTCAATAAATGATACACATTCAAGAATATAATTTGACCTTGATGCAATATCCTCTTTCATATTTGCACCTTCAACTGTGCGCATTTGAATGAATTTATCAACTGCTTCGCCGGCAACAGTGCGAACATAATTCCAAATTTTTTCCTCGTCCTCTTCCTCTTTTTTAACTACGAGAAC
>JBJEPO010000068.1:0-15357 GCA_051881275.1 Eubacterium sp.
TCTCCTTACAAATTATCTTATGCTTGAAATGGGTCAGCCTATGCATGCTTTTGATTCACGCAAGGTTGGAAAAATCAGAATAAGAAGATTTGATAAGCCTTTCACCTTCCAAACTCTTGACGGCGTTGAGAGAAATATTGACGAAAATACACTGATGATTTGCAACGACGAAACACCGGTTGCTATCGCAGGTATTATGGGCGGACTTGACAGTGAAATCGTTGAGGATACAACTACTCTTACCCTTGAATCCGCAACCTTTGACGCCGCTTCAATCCGTAAGTCTACCGTTCGTCTTTCACACAGAACCGATGCGTCAATGCGCTATGAAAAATGCCTTGACCCCGAAATGACTGTTCCTGCCGTTGCAAGATTTATTAAACTGCTTCAGGATATTGACCCCGAGAGCACAGTTGTTTCCGCTCTTACCGACGAATACGCATATCATTATGATACCGTTGAGCTTAATTTTGACAAAGCCTTTGTTGACAAATATACAGGTATTGATATTGACAACGAAACAATTATTGAAACCCTTACCTCACTTGGCTTTACCGCAAGCGTAAGCAACGATGATTTTGACGTAGTTGTTCCAAGCTGGAGAGCCACAAAGGACGTTACAATGAACGCCGATATTATTGAGGAAATCACGAGAATTTACGGCTATGATAATTTTGATGTTCATACAACACGTTCACCGCTTTATCCCGTAAGACCTTATGCCGAGAAAACTCTTGAGGATAAGATTAAAGACCTTCTTGTAAAGCGTTTTTCTCTCCACGAGCTTCATTCTTATGTTTGGGCATACTATGACGAGCTGAAGGCTCTCGGCATAGATGTTGAGGGTGAAATTAAACTTGTCAATGCCACAAACCCGAATATTGAAACCATCAGAAAATCAATAATCCCCACACAGCTTTGCCAGGTTAAAATTAATACATCCTTTGCCACTGATTTCGGCATTTTTGAAATCGGCAGAGTTGTAAGCGGTATTGATGAAAATAATCTCTGCATTGAGAATAAGAAGCTTGCCGTAACTCTTTTCTCTAAAACAAAGAGTGTTCCTCAGCTTTATTTTGAGCTTCGTGATATGATTGAAATTATGGTATCCGACCTGCGCCATAAAGCAGTAAAATATGAGGCGAAAAAGGCTGTAAGCAATTATCAGCATCCGAGAAATCTCAACAGCATTATTGTTGACGACAAAAAAATCGGCGAAATCGGTATCGTACACCCTGTTGTATCAAAGAAAATTGATAAAAAAGCCTCAATTGTATTTGCCGAGCTTGACGTAAATCTCCTTGCAGAAATTGAAAATGCTTCAATTCAGTATGAGGAGCCGTCTAAATTCCCGGCAATGGATATTGATTTGTCCTTTGTCAGTGATAAATTTGCACCTATTGCAAGGGCTATTGAAAATGCTAAATGTCCCCTTATCAAAAAGGTTGAGGTTACGGACGTTTACGAGGACGATAATTCCAAATCAATCACCACAAGAATTACCTTCGCTCATCCCGAAAGAACGCTTACAAGGGAAGAAGTGCAGGCAGTTGCAGATTCAATTATCGGCGACCTTAAATCAAAGGGTATTTCCCTTAAAAGCTAATGCCATAAAGCAGACCGGTAAAAAACGGAATCGGCTCCGTTTTTTGCAGTCTGCTTTTTGATATTTGATAAAAACGTGTGTAAAATAATAGAAAATTAATAATTTAAATATTGATATTATTTTAACAACGTGTTAGAATGTAAAATGGTTATATATGAAGCTTTTGAGATTTTTCGTATATAAAACTTTTGAAGGAGGACCAAAATGGACAATTCAGTAGAAGTAACCGAAGCACGCAAAAGAATTGAATATCTTTTTGACAGCGGTTCATTTACGGAAATTGACGCCTTTGCAAAATCTGCCGACGGCGAGGTTGAAGTTATCGCAGGATGCGGTACCATCGGCGAGGCGGGATTTTGTTATGCAATATCACAGGACGTTTCCGTTAACGGCGGCGCTATCAGCGTTGCTCAGTGCGCTAAAATTAAAAAGGTGTACAAGCTGGCTAAAAAAACAGGATATCCCATTATCACAATATACGACTCTAACGGAGTTAAGCTTACAGAGGGATTTGAGGCTCTTTCCGCCTACGGCAATCTTGTTAAAAAAGTTACTGCTCTTTCCGGCGTAGTACCCCAGATAGCAGTTGTAGCAGGTGCCTGTGTGGGCACATCTGCTCTTATGGCAAATATGGCTGATGTTGTTATCGCAGTTAAGGATGCGGATTTCTATGTTACTGCACCAAGCGATGTAACTGTTGAAGACAGCTTTTCAGCAGGCACAGTTGATATTATGACAGATACCGTGGAGGAGGCTTTAGACGCAGCTAAAAGAGTTAAAGCCCTTCTTCCTGCAAATAATCTTGAGGCAGTATATTTTGCGGCAGACAGTAGCTTTGCTCCTGCGCTTCAGGCGGCTGACGGAATTACCGCCGCACAGACCGTTGAAGCAATCGCCGATGCCTCTACCGTTGTGGAATTAAAGGCAGGCTACGGTAAAAATGTTGTTACCGCTCTCGGAGCTGTTATGGGACAGCCTGTTGGCTTTGTGGCATTTGACGGCAAGGCAGTTTGTCCTTCATGTGCTTATAAGGCAGAGGCTATGATTAAGCTCTGCGACGCTTACAACATTCCGATAATTACAGTTGCAAACGCCGATGGACTCAAAAAAGAAAAGGAAAATCAAATGCTTGTTGCGGCTACAAAGCTTACCTCTGCTTATGCCTCGGCAACATCTGCAAAAATAAGCCTTGTTACAGGTCAGTCAATCGGTGCGGCATATATCATTCTTGCAGGAAAGGGCGCAAATGCGGACCTTACCTTTGCATGGGACAGCGCAGTTGCATCACCTCTTGACGTAGAGGCGGCTGTTGCGTTCCTTTATAATGACAGACTTGCCGACGGCGAAAACAGAGCCGAGCTTGAAAAAGAATATAAGGATACAGTAGGCTCTCCCTTTACTGCCGCCGCCTGCGGTGCAGTTGACGATGTTTTTCCGGCTCAGGCAACAAGAGATAAAATTGCTGAAGCACTTTATATGCTTAGCAGTAAACGTGAGACCACAATAGCAAGAAAGCACTCAGTTAAATAAACTTTTAGGAGGATATTAATATGAAAAATTATACAATTACAGTAAACGGTACACCTTATAACGTAACAGTTGAGGAGGGTGCGTCTGCACCTTCAGCGGCTCCTGCGGCTGCTCCGGCTCCCGCTCCTGCAGCAGCACCTGCTCCTGCACCGGCGGCAGAGGCTCCGGCACCTGCACCTGCTCCTGCGGCTCCTGCTGCAGCAGGCTCAGTATCTGTTGACGCTCCTATGCCCGGTAATATTCTTGACGTTAAGGTATCAAACGGTGCCGCTGTTAAAAAAGGCGATGTTCTCATTATCCTTGAAGCAATGAAAATGGAAAATGAGATTGTATCTCCTCAGGACGGTACTGTTGCCAGCGTAAACGTAAACAAGGGCGACAGCGTGGAAGCAGGAACAACTCTTGTAACTCTTGCATAACATTATTAATTTTTATACGAGGTAAAAAAATGGCTAAAATTGGAATTACCGAGACAGTTCTCCGTGATGCACATCAGTCTTTGATTGCCACGAGAATGAGAACTGACGAGTTTGTCGATATCCTTGAAAAAATGGATAAAATCGGTTTTCATTCACTTGAATGTTGGGGCGGTGCAACCTTTGACTCCTGCCTGCGCTTTCTTGATGAGGACCCCTGGGACAGACTCCGCCTTATCAGAGAAAAATGTCCTAACACAAAGCTTCAAATGCTTTTCAGAGGACAGAATATGCTTGGCTACCGTCACTATTCCGACGAGGTAGTTGATTATTTTGTTAAAAAGAGTATTGATAACGGTATTGATATTCTTCGTATTTTTGACGCTCTTAACGATGTGCGTAATCTCCAGACTGCTATCAATGCGGCAAATAAGTACGGCGGACACGTTCAGGCGGCTATTTCTTATACAACAGGTCCCGTATTTGATATAGAGTATTACTGCAATTACGCAAAGGAGCTTGAGGAGGCAGGTGCCGCTTCAATCTGTATTAAAGATATGGCAGGCTTGCTTACTCCTTACGGAACCTACGACCTTGTTAAAGCACTTAAGGAAACAGTTAAAATTCCTATTCAGCTTCACACCCATTATACTTCGGGTCTTGCTTCAATGGTTCTTCTTAAGGGTATTGAGGCAGGCGTAGATGTAATTGATACCGCTATGTCACCTCTTGCAATGGGTACTTCTCATCCTGCAACCGAGTCCATGGTTGCCGCTCTTAAAGGCACCGAATATGACACCGGTCTTGATTTGAAAGCCCTTACAGAAGTGCGCGACCACTTTGCACCTCTGCGTCAGAAGTATCTTGAGTCAGGCTTGCTTGACCCCAAAATGCTTGGTGTTGATGCAAATACACTTCTTTATCAGGTTCCCGGCGGTATGCTTTCCAACCTTAACAGCCAGCTTAAGCAGGCAGGTAAAGAGGATAAGCTTGAAGAGGTGCTTGCCGAGGTTCCGAGAGTTCGTAAGGATTCCGGTTATCCTCCGCTTGTAACTCCCACATCACAGATTGTCGGTACACAGGCTGTGTTCAACGTAATTATGGGTGAGCGTTACAAGATGGTAACTAAGGAATTTAAGGATATGGTTGCCGGTAAATACGGTAAGACCCCCTGCGAAATTGACCCTGAATTTCAGAAGAAAATTGTTGGCGACGATGAAATTATCACCTGCCGTCCGGCAGATTTGCTTACTGATACCATTGACCAGTTCAAGAGCGAAATTTCAGAGTATTACGAGCAGGAGGAGGATGTGCTTTCCTATGCTCAGTTCGGTCAGGTTGCCGTTAAATTCTTTGAAAAGAGAAGAGATAATAAATACGGTCTTGACGGAAAGCACGATGATATAAAAAATAAAGTTCATCCGGTATAGGTATAATTAAACCTACTAATTGACGTAATCGCCGCAGTATTTCTGCGGCGATTATTTTGCGGAAATAATAACCATAATTGAGTAAAAAAGTCTGTTAAGTAATATTTTAGTTGACGGAATAATTATATGATGTTATAATAATTATTAAATAATTATAAATAAAGGGTTTACCCTTGACGGAGGTAGTTTATGAACGTACTTATTTTCGGCGGTACAGGACTTCTCGGTTCTGCTGCAGCACAGATTTTTATTGACAGAGGACATAAGGTTAAGACTATTGCTCTTCCTCCTCTTCCGGAAGGTGCACCTATCCCTGAGGAGATGGAAATTTCCTTTGGCAACTTCCTTGAGCTTACAGATGAAGAGCTTGAAGCAGCAATGACAGGCATTGACGCTTTTGTTTATGCCGCCGGCGTTGACGAGAGAGTTGAGTTCCCTCATCCTGTATATGAGGCTTATAAGAAGTACAACATTGACCCTGTTGACCGTTGTCTTGCAATGGCTAAGAAGTGCGGAGTTAAGCGTTGTGTAGTTCTCGGCTCATACTTTGCATGGCTTGCTAAAGAGCGTCCTGATATGAAGCTTTGCGAAAAGCACCCCTATATCAGATCACGTGTTGACCAGGAAGAGGTTGCTTTCAAATATGCTGATGACGATATGGGCGTAGCAGTTCTTGAGCTTCCTTATATCTTCGGTACACAGCCGGGCAGACGTCCTGTTTGGGTTATCCTTATTGAACAGCTCCAGAGATTTGAAAAGATGCCTTTCACAATGTATCCTGCAGGCGGTACTGCGATGCTTACCGTTCGCCAGGTTGGTGAGGCTATCGTAGGTGCCGCAGAGCAGGTTAAGGGCGCAAGAGCTTATGGTATCTCCTGCTACAATATGACTTGGAGAGAATTTCTTAAAATCGTTTATCGTGCAATGGACGGTATTCAGGACAGAAAGATTGTTGACGTTCCTAAGTGGACCTTCCAGGCCTTTGGTCTTGTTATGAGAAAGGATTATGCTAAGAGAAATGTTGAGTCAGGTATTGACCCTGTCGGACTTGCTGATATTATGGGTATGAATCTCTTTATTCCTACCGATGATACTAAAGAGCTTGGATGTACACCTGATGATATTGAGGCTGCAATCTTTGATTCAATCAAGCTTTCAAAGGATTCCTTTGAGGGTAAAGCAAAGCTCCTTGAAATGAAGGGCGAGTAATTAAGCTACATACATCAAAAGCGTTCGGTTTAACTGAACGCTTTTGTTTTTGAAGAAAATAAAACGCACAAGGCATAATGCTCTTGTGCGTTGCTTTTTATAAATAATCCGTACATCCGCCAAAGACCGATGATAACCTGCTGTTAAAGGCAGGTGGGCTTCATCCCGTAAGACTTTGTGCTCCCAACGTCCTGTAAAACAGGGAGGTCTGCATTCCCGTAAAACGGAGTCTGAATCCCTAAATAGTAAGTGTTCGGGTTATTTGGGCCTTTGGTTGTCGAGATGCACAGACCATTAACTATTATTAGATTTTAGAAAACAATTATTACTGCTCCGGCTCAAAATACTCAACGTCAAATTTTTCCTCTACCATTGACATAAGAATATCGGAAACCTGCTCATATTCGTTTTCATCCTCAATTTCGGCAAGGTATTCGTCGCCGTCTTCGTTAACTACTTTAAGGATAATAACCTCGTAGTCGGCGTCAATAATTTCCTCTGCCTCATCGTGATATTCTGTTATAGCAACATAAACGTCGTCCTCTGTTTCGTATCTTTCAAGAAGCTCAAACAGAATTTCGTTGCCTTCCTCGTCTGTTACCGAAAGAATATCCGGTTCATAAAATTCTTCATTACTCATAATATCGTACTCGCTTTCAAATGTCGTAATGATATTATATAATTAATAATCGCTTTCGTCAACAGGTAATAACTGAAAATTTATCGCCTTAATGTTACATTTTATTTAGTTGTATAAAATAACCAAAAAAAATTAAAAATGTTGAAAAAAACTATTGACAAATAACAAAGAAGGTGTTATTATAAAGATGAACTTAAGAGAGGGGCTTCAAAGAAGCAAAGCTTATGAAGTCAAGGTTCAAATTTAATAAAGGAGGCCGTTCCGATGGGTATTGAACCAGAGAACTCAGCCGCCTGGAAAGTAATCCAATTATTATAACGGATTTTAAGCAACCGACAGAAATCATACGGAAATGATTTACGGGCTGCAGCTTTATGAAGATTGATTAAAAGTTATTTGCAGGGTTGGATTTTACTTACAGGTGGAGTAATTAACAACTGAATAGTAAAGTTATATAAATCGTAAACCTGCATACGATTAGCGTTAATTACGCTATATAAAAGATTTATAAGAATATAAACAATGCATTATAATATTATGGTGACTTCCAATGTGCTAAGTATGTTTTAATTTCTAAATAAATCTTTAGATAGAGAGGTAAACTCCAATGTACTAACTAATTTAATTCTTAAATAAAATTAAGAGGTTAGTCCAATGTACTAAATAATAACAACTCCCGATAGAAAATGTCGGGAGTTTTTCTTTTGCTATTGCTTTATTATTTTATTTAATCTATAATAATTCCGAGGTGTTAATATGATAAAAATTTTACAGTTCGGTGAGGGCAATTTTTTGCGTGCTTTTGCCGATTATTATATACAATCAGCAAACGAAAAATCAGTAATAAATGCTCAGGTTGTTATTTGCCAGCCACGACAGAATACCAAGGTTATAAATGCTCTTAAAGCACAAGGCTGTCAGTGGGACGTGCTCTTACGAGGCAGAAAAAACGGCAGTGTTATTGACGAAAGAAAGCATATTGACTGCGTTTCAAAATGTATTGATACCGTGGGCGAATATGATGAGCTTGAAGGGCTGTTTTGTGATAAGGATTTAAGCATTGTTATTTCCAATACCACAGAGGCAGGCATTTGCTTTAACCGTAACGATAAAATGGAAAATTCACCTAATATTTCATTTCCCGGAAAGGTTACTGCTTTGCTTTACAAACGCTATCTTGCCGGTCTTAAAGGTCTGCTTTTTTTGCCGGTTGAATTGATAGAGGATAACGGTGACGCTTTAAAAAAATGCGTTCTTGATTATGCTTGTCTGTGGGGACTTGAAAGTGGATTTGCGGAATATGTAAACAATGAATGTGCCTTTTGCAGTACCCTTGTTGACAGAATTGTCACCGGTCATATTGACTCCGACAGTGACCCCTGTTCCGTCGCATGCGAGCCTTATGAAAGCTGGGTTATTCAGGATAATCCCATGTGCCGTGCTCTGTTTCCCGTTGATAAAACAGGGTTGAATATAAATTTTACCGATGATTTAAAGCCGTACAGAACCAGAAAGGTACGAATACTCAACGGTACTCACACAATGTCCGTGCTTTGCGCCTTTCTTTGCGGATTTGATATTGTTCGGGATATGATGAATGACGATGTTTTTTCAAAATACATAAACGCAGGACTTGACGAGATAAAGCAAACCATTGATTTGCCGAAGGGTGAGCTTGACTCTTTTGCAGACAGCGTTCTTGAGCGATTTAATAACCCGTTTATTGACCATAAGCTGCTGGATATTTCATTGAACAGTATCTCAAAATTCAAGGCAAGATGCCTTGACACTGTTTTAGATTATGTTAAAATAAATAATAGATGCCCTGCAATTTTAACATTTTCCATGGCGGCGCTGATTGCCTTTTACACTCATAAGGGTAGTGACAGACAGTACGAAATCTGCGATAGCGTGGAAAATACGGAGCTTTTCAAGGCACTTGAAAAGGAAAGCCCTGCAAATACCGTACATGCCGTTTTGAGCAATAAAAATATGTGGGGACAGGACCTTACCGAAATTGATAATTTTGAGAATATTGTTTTATCTCATTATGAAAAAATCTGCACCGACGGTATGAAAAGTGCAGTAAAGGTTATTGTAAATGAATAAATTTATTAAAATTAACGAGGCGGATAATGTGGCAGTGGCTGCTGAAAATATTACCGCCGGATATAGTGAAAACGGCGTAACTGCCTTTGATGATATTCCTTTTGCTCATAAAATTCTGCTGACAGATTTAAAGGCAGGGGATAATGTTATCAAATACGGCTATCCCATTGGGCATATTACACAGGATTTACCTGCCGGAAGCTATGTGCATACCCATAATATTAAAACCAATCTTTCGTCTTTAGTTGACTATGAATTTAAAGGCGAAAATACTTATACACCAAAAAATACAGACCTGACCTTTAACGGCTATAAAAGAGCCGACGGCAGAGTAGGTGTTCGTAACGAAATATGGATTATTCCCACAGTGGGATGTGTTAACCAAACTGCAAGAACGCTTGAAAAAATAGGTGCATCCATTGTCAAGGACGGCTGTGACGGCGTTTTTGCATATAACCATCCTTTCGGATGCTCTCAAATGGACGAGGACCAGGAAAATACACGCAAAATTCTCGCCTCGCTTGTTAAACACCCCAATGCCGGCGGAGCTCTTGTGCTTTCTCTTGGATGCGAAAATACAAATGTTGAGACCTTCAAAGGCTATCTTGGAGAGTACGATGAGAGCAGGATAAAATTTCTTGTAGCACAGGATGTTGATGATGAGCTTGAGCAGGGCATAAGGTTAATTGAGGAGCTTTACCAAGCCGTAAAAAACGATAAACGTGAAAGCGTAAATATAGATAATCTTGTTATCGGCTATAAATGCGGAGGCTCGGATGCCTTCAGCGGAATTACCGCTAATCCCCTGTGCGGTAAGGTTAACGAATTTTTTACCGGCGCAGGTGCCTCAACAATTCTTACGGAAGTGCCGGAAATGTTCGGCGCAGAACAGATTTTAATGAAGCGAAGCCTTAACCGTGAAATATTTGATAAACAGGTTGAAATGATAAACTCGTTTAAGGAGTATTTTTATTCCCACGGTAAAGAATGTTACGAAAATCCTTCCCCGGGCAATCACGACGGCGGTATCACAACTCTTGAGGAAAAGTCGCTGGGTTGCGTCCAAAAAGGCGGAAAATCCGTTGTTACCGGCGTTCTAAAATACGGTGAAAAATGTGAAAATAAAGGCTTAAACCTGCTGACAGGCCCCGGCAACGATATTGTATCGGTTACTAATCTTGCCTGCGCAGGCGCCCAGATAATTTTGTTTACAACAGGCAGGGGAACCTCCCTCGGTGCTCCTGTTCCTACAATAAAAATATCCTCAAATTCTGCTCTTTATGAAAAGAAGAAAAATTGGATAGATTTCAACGCAGGTGTAATTGCCGGCGGTGCTAATGCCGATGATGAGTGCGGGGCTCTTGTGTCCCTGATTCTTGATACTGCAAACGGAAGGCTTACAAAAAACGAGATTAACGGCTACCGTGATATCTCAATTTTCAAAGACGGAGTGATAATGTGAAAAAGCTATTATATAAATCAATGTGCCTGCTTATAGCAGTAATTATGGCATTTTCGGGTACGTTTATCGTATCAGCGTCCGAGCCTGCACAGGGATATGATATATCCGGTTATAACGAAGGCTTAACGATATTCAACGACTCTAATAATTTTGTTATGATTAGAATAGGCTGTTATACCGATTACGATTATACCTTTGTGCAAAATGTCATAAAAGCAGTTAACGCTAAAATGAACTTTGGCGTTTATCTGTCATCTATGGCTGAAAACGAAGAACAGGCACAGCAAGAGGCAGAATTTGTAATTTCTAAATTGTCTTCAACTTTAGGGGATTATCAACAGTATTTTAAATTGCCGGTTGCAATAAGCTTTTTGGAATATGAAAATATACTTCCTGATGATAATACTGCACAAATGACAACATTTTGTGATATTATCAGTGACGCAGGATATACTCCTATGGTTTGCGCTGACAGTAATTTTTTCAATAATAACCTTGATTCCTCGGTTATTGCGTCAAAGGGCTATAAGGTTTGGTATTCTGAAGAAAAAACAAATCCTGATTTTACCACACCGATTAAGGTGGGCAATACAGATTTAAACGCAGATATGTGGCAGTATTCTATCAGCAACGCTAAAAATGTTGCAAGTAAAAATGTAATTTACAATCCCGATTCACTTATAAAAAGTATTGACTGCCTGCACAGTTATACCTCTGCCGTTACAACGCCTGACAGTTGTACGTCAAACGGTGTTACTACCAATACCTGTACAAAATGCGGTAATGCTTATGATACCGTAATTTATACCACGGGTCATAAGTATGTTGACAGATGGATTTTAGCCACATGTACAACGGACGGTCGTAAGGATAAAAAATGTACACGGTGCGGTGATGTTATTATTGGCGAAACCATTACGAAAACAGGTCATAAATATGAGATAACAGATACCGAGCCGGCTACCTGTACAAAGGAGGGACGCATTACCTACACTTGTACTAATGCTAACTGCGGTGATACTTATTACGAGGTAATAAATAAAACAGAGCATAATTATCAGGATTATTATCTTGCACCAACCTGTACGCAAAAGGGAATAAACGGCAAAAAATGCTCCGGTTGCGGTGATGTTATAGCGGAAGAAGAAATACCGCTTAAAAGCCATAGCTATAAAACTACCACCGCAAAAGCCACAACGAGCAAGGACGGAAAAATCGTTAAGGCTTGTACTGAATGCGGTCAAGTTGCTTCAACCACAGTAATTTATAAGGCGTCAAGCATTAAGCTTGAGGCAACCACATTAACCTATAACGGCAAAGTCAGAACACCGAGAGTTTATATCAAGGATAGTAAGGGTAAAACAATTTCGTCAAGCAATTACACCGTTACATACGCAAGCGGTAGAAAGAATGTTGGCAAGTACGCAGTAAAAATTACGTTCAAAGGTAATTACAGCGGTACAAAGACGCTTTACTTTACAATCAAGCCAAAGGCTACAAGCATTTCAAGCGTGTCCGCTAAATCAAAGGGCTTTACAGTAAAGTGGAAAAAGCAGAGTACACAAGTTACAGGCTATCAAATCCAGTACAGTACATCGTCAAAATTCACAAGCCCCAAATACGTAACAGTATCAAGCTATAAAACCACATCAAAAACCATAAGCAAATTAAAGAGCAAGAAAAAATATTACATCCGTATCCGCACCTACAAGACAGTAAGCGGTACAAAATACTATTCCTCTTGGTCTAAAGCAAAATCCGTTACAACTAAAAAATAATTTTCTTAGGATAACGGTAATAAACCGTGGTTTGATTATTACCGTTACCCTAATTAAGCGGGATGATTGTCATCTCGCTTAATTTATACTTTTTTTAAAAATTTTAAAACTTTTTTCTTGTTTAACTGTCATATAAATGTAGATAAAAATTTTAAAGGGAGGTTATATATGACAGAACAGAAGGCTATGAAAATATTTATCAGTCTTATCCGCAGGGAATTTAGTTCATTTTGTGTTGATTCGGTAAAAAGTGAAAAGCTTTTTGAAAATTTAGTGAAAAAGAAAAGAAGGAGAAAATTATGAATTACAAAAAAGCCATAGAGCTTTTAAAAAACAATGATAATGCAGGCTTTGAATTTTTATATAATAATACATACCGAGATAAATATTATCTTGCTTTAAAGTATATGAAAAATGAAGAAGATGCAATGGATGTAATGCAGGAATCGTATTTAAAGGCGATAGAAAAAATAGATACGCTGGACGACCCTGAGAAATTTCCCAAATGGTTTTCAATGATTGTTGCAAACACAGCAAAAAATGCACTTAAAAAGAAATATCCCGTTTTGTTTTCACAAATGGTTAGCGAAAATGACGACGGCGATTTATTTGAATATCAGCTTGAGGATGAAAGCATAACCTTTCAGCCGGAAAGAGCATATTCCGATAAAGAAACACAGGAAATGGTGCAGGAGCTTATTTCGTCATTATCAGAGGAACAAAGAATGTGCATTATAATGTTTCATTTTGACGGATTATCAATCAAAGAAATTGCACAAACATTAGGATGCTCTGAAAATACGGTTAAATCAAGACTGAATTACGGACGTAAGAATATTAAATCTAAAGCCGAGGATCTGCAAAAGAAAGGCTACAAGCTTTACGGTCTTGCTCCTCTGCCTTTATTGCTTTATCTTATGTGGCTTGAAAAAAGCAGGTTTAATCCCAACATTCCGCCGATGAATCCCCCGGCTGCAAAGCCTTTGGCTTCCAATACTGCAAAAGCGGCGTCAAAATCCGCAAAAACTTTTTTGAACACTACTGCTGCCGGTAAAATAACTGCTGCCGTTATCGCAGTTACGGCTGCTGCGGCAATAGCCGTGGGTACCATATCCGCAGTATCGGTAAAAAAGAATAGCAAAAACGATGATACAAATACACCTCAAACAAGTCAGACTCAGCAGGCAGAGGAAGAAATGAGCGTTGACGCTGTTTTGGATGCATATCAGCAGTACGTTGATGAAAATAAATTGGAAAGCAAATATAAATTTATTATCATCTTTGCCGATAATGATAATATACCCGAGGCATTAGCAGTTGATGATTCCGCAATGAATGCAGAAGATATGTACAGCTATAAGGAATGTAATATTAAACTTCTGTCCTATTATAATAACGAGGTGATGGAATTTGAATTGCCTTACGGCGACATACGCTATATAGACAAAAGCGGTAAAATCTATGATAAGCGTGTTTTTGCACAGGATGCATCGGATGATGTTACGGATTTAATTCTGGATTTTAAAGAGGATATAATTTATGAACTTAAAGACGGTCAGTTAAAAACCGCATCCTCAGGTTACGGTGACCCGATTGAATGGATTAATCCCGATACTAATGAAATTAAATATTCTTACAAATGGAATGACAGCGAAGTGTCCGAACAGGAATACAACAAAAGCTTAGATAACTCATTTGACACTGATAAATCAATATTTCTTAACGAGGTATTATTTGATACATATCCCGAAGCCAGAAAGCATATGAACGATGATTATACCGTAGTGGATTCGGCATTTAAGGCTTATCAAAAATATATTGACGACAACGAAGATATGTTTAGTGACTGTCAGTATGAATTAGTTTATATAGATAATGACAATATTCCCGAACTATGCGCCGTTTATCAAAATATTGACGGTGTTCGCCAAGATCGAAGCTATGTGCTGACATATTCAAACGGCAAGGTTGACAGCGTCGGCGGAGTTTCCGTTTATTATATCGCAGGCAAAGGAAAAATATGTGTAGGGCTTAATCCCAGCGGTGAAGCGGTATATGAAATTAAAAACGGCAAGTTCAGCAAAATCGGTGAAGGCGGATTTATGTGGGGCGATGACGATAAGCCGTATGAATGGAACGGCGAAAAATATACCTCAGATGAATATGAAGAAATTTTCAAAAAGAATTTTGACCAAAAAGCATCGGATTTGGCTGAAGGAAATTACGGCACCTTGGATGATGCAAGAAAAAATTTAATGTTTAAATAAAAAATATAAAAAAACATAAAACTTTTTTGCTTTTGAATTGTCTTACTAATGAAACACATAAAAATGTGTTTATCAAAAAAGCCGTAAAACGGCAGATAGGAGAATTATTATGAAAAAAACTATAAGCTTATTTTTATCACTCATTATGCTTTTCAGCATTACGGCGGGCGTTGATTTATCAGCCTATGCAAACGACTTTCTTACTGCAACGCCGATATCCACAGATAATACCTGGTACGATGACAGCTTAGAAACAGAAGCAGAAAGTGATTACTTCACATTTAATATCACATCGGATTCAAAGGTAAGTATTAGGTATATGCCATATATGAGAGCATATATGCGTTTATATGACAGTAATTTCAGTGAACTTGCTGAAATGTATAGCAATTCTGCCACTGCGTCTTCGCCCCAAACTGTTACAAAAAATATAGGATTGGATAAAGGCGTATATTATTTAGTGGTAATCAGGCGTCCCGGTGCAGACAGTATAGGTAAATACAGATTCAGCGTTACTACCGAATCATACGGAAGCCAAGAAACAGAGCCCAACGATTTTGACCACGCTACTGTTTTGCAATGTGACAAAACTATGAAGGCAGGGTTAACTTATCAGGACGGAGAAGATTGGTTTAAATTTTATGTTCCTGTAAATGCTACCGTTAATATTCGTATGTTTAGTAATATTTCATTAAATGTGCGTTTGTATAATTATGATTTGACTAAAGATTGGTCTTACTATTTAGAGCATTATCCGGATGATACAGAAATGGCAGTTAGGTCGTATAGCCTTACAGCAGGTACATATTATTTGCACGTTTTCAAAGTATTTTCTTATGATAGCGGTTCGTATAATGTTAACTGGTCAATGAATGTTCCCGTATCAAAGCCGAGCAGCTTAAAGGTATCA
>JBJEPO010000069.1:0-15305 GCA_051881275.1 Eubacterium sp.
GAAAAAGGTCATTGCCCTTGCGGATGAGTACGACGCCGCAGTTGAGGCGGAAATCGGTTGCGTGGGAGGCAGTGAGGACGGCAGTGAGGATATTGCAATTAACTGCACAAAGCCCGAGGACGCTGTTCGTTTTGAAAGCGAAACCGGTGTGGACGCTCTTGCAATAGCCATTGGCAATGCTCACGGCAATTACAAATCTACTCCAAAGCTCAGATTTGATATTTTGGAGCAGGTGGAAAAATTAACGGACACACCCCTTGTTCTCCATGGCGGAACAGGTATAACCCCCGATGATTTTGTTCGTTGCTCAAAAACAGGCATAAAAAAGATAAATATTGCCACGGCAACCTTTGACAGTGTTGAAAAAACAGTACATAACTGTTATAATGATAACAGTATTAACGGATATTACGATTTGCAGTCGGCGGAGGTTGAGGGTGCTTATCAAAATGCAAAAAAGCACATTCTTATTTTCGGCACCGACAACAAAGCGTAAATTTTAAGTGAGGTAAAATACTATGCAGAATTATGTTACATTTGATATGTCAAAACCCCTGGATTTTATTCCTATCGGACGTATCGCCATTGATTTTAACCCGACGGATATGTATATGCCTCTGTCGGAGTCCTCAAATTTCAACAAATACGTGGGCGGTTCACCTGCAAATATTGCAGTAGGTCTTGCCCGTCTTGGCTGTAAGGTAGGCTTCTGCGGCTGTGTAAGCGACGACCAGTTCGGCGATTTTGTTGTTAATTATTTTGACAAGGAGGGCATTGACACCTCAAAAATAACAAGAGCCAAAAACGGCGAGTGTATCGGTCTTACATTTACCGAGATTTTGTCCAAGGAAAAATCCTCAATTCTTATGTACCGTGACAATGTTGCGGATTTCTGTATGACTCCCGAGGATATTGACGAGGAGTATATTGCTTCTGCAAAGGCAATTGTTATCAGCGGTACAGCACTTGCAAAAAGCCCGTCAAGAGAGGCTTGCCTTAAAGCAATGATGCTTGCTAAGAAAAATAATACAAGAATAGTATTTGATATTGACTATCGTGAATATACCTGGAAAAGCAAGGATGAGATTGCTGTTTATTACAGTCTTGTTGCTCAAAATGCCGATATTATTATGGGATCTCGTGAGGAATTTGACCTTACTGAGGGTATCGTAGGCGTTAAGGAGAGCGACCCCGAATCCGCTAAATATTGGCAGTCCTTCGGTGCTTCAATCTGCGTTATCAAGCATGGCAAGGAAGGCTCAACTGCTTATACAAATGACGGTAAGTTCTATACAATTAAGCCTTTCCCGGCAGTTAAGCTTAAGGGCTTCGGCGGCGGTGACGGCTACGGCTCCTCCTTCCTGTACTCTCTTCTTCAGGGCAAGGATATTATTGACTGCCTTGAATTTGGTTCTGCTTCTGCGTCAATTCTTATCTCTGCTCATTCCTGCTCAGATGCAATGCCATCAGCAAAGCAGGTAGAGGAATTTATCAAAAAGAGCAAGGAAGAATACGGCGAAATGGTTGCCAGAGTATAAATATTTGCGTGTTAAAAGTTCTCAGTTAAATCTGAGAACTTTTTAATGGAAAAAATTATGGAAAATTTAAGTAAAAAACAATTGCCGGTTAAAAACGGCTCATCAAGAAATTACGGAATTGATCTTTTAAGATGTGTTGCAATGGCAATGATTGTGATGCTGCACACTCTTTCACGAAGCGGTTTATTAACAAAAACGGAAGTCGGCTCATTGAAATATGAAACCGTATGGCTTATAGAGATTATTTGTTACTGTGCCGTTGATTGTTTTGTAATTATAAGCGGATATGTGGGGCTTAATTCAAAGTTTCGTATATCAAGAATTCTTCTGTTATGGCTTCAGGTGGAGTTTTACAATGTGGGTTTGACTGTATTGATGCAGGCTGTAGACGGCAAATTCAATTCCGGAGAACTGATACGTTCATTCTTTCCTGTTTCAACAAATGCTTATTGGTTTTTTACCCAGTATTTTGTTTTGTGCTTTTTTATGCCGTTCATAAATAAACTTGTTTTGAATTTATCACAAAAAATGCATACTGCCTTTGTGGGAATGATGCTTGTATTTTTTTCTCTGCTGCCTATGATTTATTCGTTATTGGATGGGATTTTCAGCGGATTTGATGAAAAAATATTTTATACCGAACGCGGATACAGTGTGCTTTGGATGATTGCAATGTATTCAATGGGTACTCTTTTAAACAGGCTTAACAGCCATGGGTTATTTGATAAAATCAAAATTAATAAATGTATTCTTATTATAATAACCAGTGATTTAATTATATGGGTTATTCACTATTTTTGTGTAAATTACAGTAACGGCATTTCACATTATTTCATTGTATCCTATACATCACCTTTTGTAATCGTTTCGGCAGTTGCAACAGTGATTCTGTTTTCTAAACTGCACTTCGGTAAAGCCGCTGATAAGATGATTTCATTTTTCTCTGCCGGAGCGTTTGCGGTTTATCTGGTTCATTCAAATGCGAGTATTTACAAACCGTACACCGCGCTGGTGTCGCCTATGCTTAATATGCGGCTGCTTAAACTGCTGCCCTGCCTGTTATTTACAGTGCTTTTTGTTTTCTTTGCCTGCACAGTGTTTGACGCCGTACGAGGTAAACTGTTTGCCCTTTTGCGTGTTGATAAGCTGTGTAAAAAATTAGACGGAAGTGTGAATTTATATAAAAAACGCACACCTGATTTATATTGACTTTTACGTCAAAATATGTTACTATTATTAACAGTATAAGGGAGTAATTCCACGTATTATTACATAGCGTGTACTAAATCAACAAGCATGCCTTTTTAGGCTGGTTTAGTTTTGAAGAATGAGACTTGTACATAGTGTTAAAACTATGGGCAGGTCTTTTTTATATATAAAAATCAGTAAAGGAGTCTTAGTATGAAAGAATACTTAAGCGGTGCCGTTCAGGTTATGGAGGAATATAAAACCTCCCGTGACGGCTTGAGCACTGCCGAAGCGGCTGTAAGACTTGAACACAACGGAAAAAACAAGCTTGCCGAGGGTAAAAAGGAAAGTATAATCCACAAATTTTTAATGCAGCTTGCGGACCCGATGATAATTATTCTTATCGTTGCCGCCGTAATCAGTGCCGTAACTGCCGCCATAGGCGGTGAGGGTGAAGGCTACGCAGATGTTATCATCATTATGATAGTAGTTATCATCAACGCCGTGCTGGGCGTTTACCAGGAATCAAAGGCGGAAAAAGCCATTGAGGCACTTCAGGAAATAGCCGCCGCCACGTCAAAGGTTATCCGTGACGGAAAAATCATTGACGTGCGCTCAGAGGATTTGGTTGTGGGTGATATTGTAGTGCTTGAAGCAGGCGACGCAGTTCCTGCCGATTGCCGTATCATTGAAAATGCCTCCCTTAAAATTGAGGAGGCGGCGCTCACAGGCGAGTCCGTGCCTGTTACAAAAACCGATGAAATTATTGACCCTCTCGGCTCCGACGACGTTCCTTTAGGCGACAGAAAGAATATGTGCTATATGGGCTCAAACGTTGTTTACGGCAGAGGTAAGGCCGTTGTTGTTGCCGTAGGTATGGATACGGAAATGGGTAAAATTGCCGACGCTCTCACTCAGGCAAAGGACGACGAAACACCGCTCCAGAAGAAGCTTAATCAGCTGTCAAAAATTCTCTCGTTTATTGTTATCGGTATATGCGTATTCATTTTTGCATTTGATATTATAAGAAGTCTTGTTATGGGCGACACAATCACATTTGCAAAAACCATGGATTTCTTTATGGTTGCCGTTTCTCTGGCAGTTGCAGCAATACCCGAGGGACTTGCCGCCGTTGTTACAATCGTGCTTTCAATCGGCGTTACAAAAATGAGCAAGCGCAATGCGGTTATCCGTCAGCTTACCGCCGTGGAAACTCTCGGCTGTACACAGATTATCTGCTCCGATAAAACAGGCACCCTTACACAGAACAAAATGACAGTTGTGGAATATAAGGGCTATGATGAAAAAATGCTTGCCACCGCAATGGCGCTTTGCTGTGACGCCGAGCTTCAGTCCGACGGTCAGGTTAAGGGCGAGCCTACCGAGGCGGCTCTTGTTGCATACGCCGACAAGCTGGGACTTAATAAAAATGATTTGCAAAATAATTTTCCCCGTGTGGGCGAGGCTCCCTTTGACTCCGGCAGAAAGATGATGTCAACCGTTCACAAAACGGAAAACGGCTTTGTTCAGTACACAAAGGGCGCTCCCGATGTGGTGCTTTCACTTTGCACAAGCGCATACGTTGACGGCAAAAAGGTGCCGATGACCGATGAAATTAAATCTGCAATTATGCAGTCAAATAAGGAAATGGCGGATAAGGCTCTGCGTGTGCTTTGCGCCGCCATGAGAACCTATAAGGCTCAGCCTTCAAACGAGCCGTCCGAGCTTGAACAGGATTTGTGCTATATAGGCTTAACCGGTATGATAGACCCTGTTCGTCCCGAGGTTGTGGATGCGATTAAAGAGTGCAAGAGCGCAGGTATTCGTCCCATTATGATTACCGGTGACCACAAGGATACTGCCGTTGCTATCGCTAAGGAGCTGGGTATTATTCAGGACGCCTCTCACGCAATCACAGGTGCAGAGCTTAATAAGCTTTCCGATGAGGAGCTTGACAGCGTTATAGAGAATTATTCCGTTTATGCCCGTGTTCAGCCGGAGCATAAGGTAAGAATAGTAAACGCCTGGAAGAAAAAAGGTAAAATTACTGCTATGACCGGCGACGGTGTTAATGATGCACCGTCAATCAAAAATGCTGATATCGGTATCGGTATGGGTATTACCGGAACGGACGTTACAAAAAATGTTGCCGATATGGTGCTGGCTGATGATAATTTTGCCACTATTGTTTCCGCCGTTGAGGAGGGCAGACGTATTTACGACAATATTCGTAATTCAATTCAGTTTTTGCTGTCCTCAAATCTGTCGGAGGTTGTGTCAATCTTCATTGCTACCATTATGGGATTTACCCTGTTTGAGCCTGTTCATCTGCTTTGGATAAATCTTATTACCGACTGCTTCCCTGCGCTTGCTTTAGGACTTGAAAAAGGCGAAAAGGATATAATGAAACGTCAGCCACGTGACAGCCACGACGGTATCTTTGCCGGCGGAATGGGCTTTGACGTGGCATGGCAGGGCATTATGGTTTCTGTTTTAACACTGCTTGCATACGCCTTCGGCACAAATCAGCTTGGCGTTACAATGGCTCACGGCAGCGGTGAGCTTATCCACCAAAACGGTATGACAATGGCTTTTCTCACCTTGTCTATGGCGGAGATTTTCCATTCCTTCAATATGCGTTCACGCAGACAGTCCATATTTAATATGGGTTCAATGAACTGGTATCTTGTGGGCGCAATGGCGGTTTCACTTGTGCTTTCAACAGCGGTAATCTATATTCCGTTTTTGTCAAACGCCTTTGATTTTGCTCACATTTCAGCGGCAGAATATTTCACATCTCTGGGTCTTGCAATTCTTGTAATTCCGATAGTTGAAATTGTAAAGGCAATTCAGCGTGCCGCCGCAAAGAAAAAATAACAAAACACCGCTTGGGGATTTCAAATCCTTAAGCGGTGTTTTTCTTTACCATTTTAAATTGTGAAGCTGACCCTTTAAGCTCAAACGGGGATAATCCCATTGGCGAAGCACCTCATAAACGCCGATTGCCGCCGAGTTTGAAAGATTAAGTGAGCGTATAATTCCCCTCATCGGTATTCTTACGCATCTGTCGTGATTTTCCTTTAACAGCTCCTCCGGCAGACCTTTTGTTTCCTTGCCGAAAACCAGATAACAGTTGTTGGGATATTTCACATCGGTGTGGGATTGCTCTGCTTTAGTTGTGAAATAATAAAATTCTCCGCCTCGGTTTTTCTCAAAAAATTCCTCTGTGCTGTCATAATAGCCGATGTCCAATTTGTCCCAGTAATCAAGTCCGGCACGTTTAAGGTGCTTGTCGGTGATTGTAAATCCCATTGGACCCACAAGATGAAGTCTTGCTCCCGTGGCGGCGCAGGTGCGTGCAATATTGCCTGTGTTTTGGGGTATTTCAGGCTCAATCAGCACAATATTAAGCGAGTATTCCATTTATGTAAACCTCTTTTAATTCAAGATTTTCGTCAACTGCGATTAAGTCGGCGCATTTTCCCACTGCGATTGAGCCGATTTTGTCATCTTCACCGATAACCCTTGCAGGATTTATTGTGCAGGATTTCAAAGCGGTTTTAAAATCAATTCCTATTTCAATCAAATTCTTAAATTCGTCAAATACATTTGTGATTGATGCCGCTATGGTGCCGTCCTCAAGCTTTGCAACCTTATAGCCTTCCTTAACATAAACCTTTTGACCGCCCAGCTCAAATTCGCCAGTGCCAAGTCCTGCGCCTCGCATTGAGTCGGATATAACGCAGGCTCTGTTTTCGCCCAAAATGTCAAAGGCGTTGCGTAAAACCGCAGGGCATATATGATTAAGGTCGCATATCAGCTCGCAGGTAACGCCGTCGCTGTCAAGGGCAGTGCCCACAATGCCTGCCTCTCTGTGAGTCATCGGCGTCATTGCGTTAAACAAGTGCGTAGCGTGACTTATTCCGTTGTCAAATCCATTTTTGCACTCCTCTGCGTCAGCCGCCGAGTGACCTATTGATACGGTGCATTTTTCTTTTGCGTGGCTGATAAATTCAGCACTGTCAAAGCTTTCGGGAGCAATGGTGATAATTTTAATTTTTTCGTTGCTTTCCCTGTATAGCTCGTCAAATTCCTCAATGCTTCCGGCTCTTACATAGCTACCGTTTTGAGCGCCTTTTTTGCTTTGGGCAATATAGGGTCCCTCAAGGTTAATTCCTTCAAGCTTTGCCCCCGGAGCATCGTATTGTGCCGCCGCTTTTGCCGCCGCAACAAGCCTGTCTTGAGGCAGAGTCATAGTTGTTGCGCAAAAGGAGGTTACGCCGTGTTTTGCAAGATAAAGGCTGATTTTGTCGTAGGCCGGCACTGTGCCGTCGCTGAAATCCGCACCTGCACCGCCGTGAATGTGTATGTCAATAAATCCCGGCAAAATTATAAGACCGCTCATATCCCTGCCCGGCTCGTTAAAATATCCTATTGCCGATATTTTGCCATCGGTAATTTCAATATCGCCGAATTCCTTTTCAAAAAATTCATTAAAAAAAGTACAGTTTTTTAAAATCATTGCTGTTCCCTCAATACTAAAATCATTGCTGTTCCCTCAATACGTTAAAAGCAAGCTCTTCAAGCTGTTCAAAATGCTCAAAGGTGCTTATCTGCCTGCGAAGCTCTGCGCCGCCTCGCATACCCTTTGTGTAATATGCGGCGTGGTGTCTTGCCTCACGCATGGCAGTGTATTCGCCTTTATACTCAATTATTTTTTCAATATGCTTTAGCATAACCGTCATTTTCTGCGTTAAAGTAGGCCTTGGCAGAACACGACATTCGTCAAGATATGCGTTGATTTGCGAAAAAATCCAGGGGTTACCCAAAGCACCTCTGCCTATCATAATCGCATCACAGCCGGTTTTTTCCATCATTAAAGCCGCCGACTGCTCGTCCGTAATATCGCCGTTGCCGATTACGGGAATATCCACACATTCCTTTACCCTTCGTATTATGTCATAATCCACCGTACCGCTGTACATCTGCACCCTTGTCCTGCCGTGAACGGTAATTGCCGATGCGCCTGCCTTTTGGGCAAGCTGTGCAATTTCACAGGCTGTAATTGTATCATCATCCCAGCCCTTGCGGATTTTTACCGTTACCGGTATATCAACCGCATTGCACACAGCCTTTGTAATCTCGTAAGCAAGCTTTGGATTTTTCATAAGGCTCGCTCCGCCGCCGTTCATTGCGATTTTAGGAGCAGGGCATCCCATATTAATATCGATAATCTCCGGCTTGAAATCAAGGCATTTTACCGCCGCCTGCGCCATAATTTCAGCGTCATCACCGAAAATCTGCGCACCGCAGGGACGTTCACCGCCGATTGTCAGCAGCTCGGCACTTTTTTTGTCACCCATAGTCAAGCCCTTGGACGATACCATTTCCGTTACGGTATAAGCCGCTCCGTAGTGAACGCAAAGCTCACGGAACGCTCTGTCGGCAATGCCTGCCATAGGTGCAAGAAAAGCAATATGTTTAAATTCCGTGTTTCCTATTTTCATATCGTTACCTCAATAAAATAATATAACACATTATTACCTTTTATATCAACTTAATTTTGAATATTTTTATATTGGAACACAAGGTTATTTGTGGTATAATATTACAAATACGATTATGAGGTAACATTATGAAATTACTTGTTCTTGACGGAAACAGTATTGTTAACCGTGCCTTTTACGGTATAAAGCTGCTTACAACAAAAGACGGATATTATACAAACGCCATTTACGGCTTTCTTAACATTTTGCTTAAGCTTCAGGATATGAGCAAAGCCGATGCCGTTACCGTGGCCTTTGACGTTCACGCTCCTACCTTTAGGCATAAAATGTATGACGCATACAAGGCAGGCAGACACGCTATGCCCGATGAGTTAAGACAGCAGATGCCTGTGCTTAAAAATATTCTGCATCTTTTAGGCTATAAAACCATTGAATGTGAGGGTTGGGAGGCAGATGATATTCTCGGCACCCTTGCCGCCGTATGCAGAAATAACGGCGACGAGTGTTTTATAGCAACAGGCGACAGGGACTCCCTCCAGCTTGCCCACGGCGGTGTTAAGGTGCTTTTGGCACGTACTAAGGGCGGACAGGCAGTAACCGATGTTTACGATGAGAATGTTGTTATGGAGGAGTACGGCGTTACGCCCAATCAGCTTATTCAGGTAAAGGCACTTCAGGGTGACAGCTCCGATAATATCCCCGGCGTTCAGGGCGTAGGACCTAAAACCGCCCTTGACCTTATTGCACGCTTTGAAAGCGTTGACAATATATACAACAATATTGATACCATTGATATTAAGCCCGGTGTAAAGGCTAAGCTTGAAAGAGATAAGGATAACGCCTATCTTTCGCTGAAGCTGGGTGAAATAAAAACCGATGCACCCATAGATACAAATATTTCCGATTATACTGTGGGCGAGGGTGAAAAGCAGCAGGCGGCTCAGGAATTTAAAAGGCTTGAATTATATTCACTTATGCCTAAATTTAATCTTGACGTTAATGCCGCTGTTCAAATGCAGGAGAATGTAAAGCCCCGTGAAATTTCACGGCTTACCTGTGTTGACGCTGACTGGCTTTTGGAGAAAATTGACGGCGAAAATGAAGTTTATGTTTACCCCTCGGTTATTGATAACGATATTACCGATTTGTATTTTGCTTTCGGCGACGAGATTATCGTTATGCCCTGTGAAACACCGGAATACAAATATTTTATACGTAGCTTTTTTGCCAACGACAGGGTTAAAAAATACTCTTACAATACAAAATATCTTCACCGTCTGGCAGAAAAAATGGATATTGACTGCAAAAATGTCTGCGGAGATTTAATTCTCAGTGCATATTTGCTTAAGCCGTCGGATAGCAATTACGCCGTTGACCATCTTTGCCTTGAATACGGCGTTGTGGTTCCCGAATATAAAAATGCTCTCGGCTCCGGCGACGAAAATGTTGTAAGCGCCGCCGTGCTTGAACCGTTGTTTGAAAAAACAAACGCACTGCTTGAGGAGGCTAACCAGACTAAGCTGCTTAATGAAATTGAACTGCCACTGGCAAGAGTGCTTGCAAGAATGGAAATCAGGGGCTTCAGCGCAGACAAGCAGGGAATAGAGCAGTTTGGCAAAAAGCTTGCCCTGCGTATTGACGAGCTTACAAAGGCAATTTATGACAGCGTGGGATATGAGTTTAACATCAATTCACCAAAGCAGCTGGGCGTTGCTTTGTTTGAGGATTTAAAGCTTCCCTGCAAAAAGAAAACAAAAACAGGATATTCCACCAACGCAGAGGTGTTGGAGGGTCTTAGGGATGAACATCCTGTTATAGAGTACATTCTTGAATACCGTTCCCTTACAAAGCTTAAATCCACCTACTGCGACGGACTTATTAAGGTTATAAACGATGACTCACGTATTCACACCTCATTTAATCAGGTGGAAACACGCACCGGCAGAATAAGCTCCCTTGAGCCTAATTTGCAGAATATTCCCATTCGTACCGAGCTTGGCAGAGAAATGCGTAAGTTTTTCACCGCAAAGGACGGCTGTGTGCTTGTTGATGCGGATTACAGTCAGATTGAGCTGCGTGTTCTGTCGGATTTGGCGAATGATGAAAATATGATAAACGCCTTCAACAACGGCGACGATATTCACACCATTACTGCGTCTCAGGTGTTCAACCTGCCTGTTGAAATGATTACTCCCACACTGCGTTCCCGTGCAAAAGCGGTTAACTTCGGCATTGTTTACGGAATAGGTGCCTTTTCTCTTGCAAAGGATATCGGCGTATCTATGAAGGAGGCAAAGCAGTATATAGAAAATTATCTTGCCACGTACAGCGGTGTTGATAATTATATGCACCGTATGATAGAGCTTGCTAAGGATAAGGGTTACAGCGAAACTCTGTTTAACCGCAGAAGATACCTGCCCGAGCTGTCCTCCTCAAATCACATGCAAAGAGCCTTCGGCGAGCGTGTTGCACGTAATATGCCTATCCAGGGCACTGCCGCAGATATAATTAAAATCGCAATGATTAAGGTAGACAAACGCCTCAGCGATGAAAATATGAAATCAAGGCTTATTCTCCAGGTGCACGATGAACTGATTGTAGAAGCACCCGAGGAGGAGGCTGAAAAGGCACTGGCTATCGTTACCGAGGAAATGGAATCCGCCTGCAAAATGAAGGTTCTACTCAGAGCCGACGGAAAGATAGGTAAAACATGGTATGATGCGCATTAAAAAATTTTCGGCTCAATATGTTGACGATGTGTATGAGATAGAAAAAGCTTGTTTTTTAAATCCGTGGTCAAGAGAGGATATCGCAAAGCAGCTTGAACTGGACACATCATATTTCTGTGTGGCGGAGGTTGACGGAAAAGCCGTGGGTTATATGGGACTCCAGATTTTCTCCGGCGAGGGATATGTAACTAATATTGCCGTTTTGCCGAATTTTAGAGGCAGGGGAATTGCCCAAGCGCTTATAAACGAGCAACTGAAAAATGAAATGGAGTTCATAACATTAGAGGTTAGAGAAAGTAATACCCCTGCTGTTAACCTATATACAAAAATGGGCTTTAAAAATGTTGGTGTGCGCCCGAATTTCTACTCAAACCCAACAGAAAACGCAATAATAATGACAAAAATTACGGAGTAACCATTATGGCAAAAGTTAAGAAGAAAGCCGATGATATTGAAAAATTAACTCATATTAAAGAATATTTTGAACAGCAGGTTATTTTAAAAGGCCTTTGCGATAATGTTGTCAGCGAATATGTCAGTGATGACGGAGAAGGCTGTGAATGCTTTGATTGCACAGCCGATTGCAAAGGCTATACATTGCATATAAAATTTCAAATGCTTATTTCATCAATTAATATTGAATTTAATTTTTCATATCCTGGCAACGATATAAAATTCAGCCTTGACGATGTGTTAAATGTACTTGATATTAATGATTTTAATGAGTATTTCTTTGATGCCGATGCTGAAAATGAGCGAAGCCAAGAAGAAGCAATAGATGATGTTTTGTCTTTGATTGACAAATATGATTACGATATTCGTAAAGCAGGCGAGGATACATATTTTCCACGTATGTGTGATATGCACAATGAGGACGAAGCATTATTCAACAGCGACAAAGTTAAAATAAGGGATATTTTAAAGCTTTCGTCTTTAGAAGTGAAATTGAGAAAAAGCAAGTCGGAGAAAGACAAAAACGCCTATATAAAATTTGTTGAAAAGCAGGAGCAAAAAGTAGGAATAGAAAACAAAACGAAACGATTTGTTGAGTACTTGAAATTAGGCTATGATGTTCCCGATTCTCAGGAAGTTTACGAGAATACTTTAAAATACGATAAAACCGCATTGCTTTGTTATGTTATCTGCGATGTGATAGGATTAATTGTTGCCTTTGCCATATTTATTGCTGACCATACGGCTATTTCACAAAAAGGAATTATAACTGTCGGATTTATTGAGTATTTGTTTACCGCAGTGTCAGGATTGTGTTTTGGTTATGTTTTGTCAAGAATATTCGGCACAAAAATTATTCTTGCGTTAACGCCGTCGGAAAACAGGGATTCAGCATTGCAAAGCAGAAAAAAGCGTTTTGATGATTTGAATTTAGCAGAGAAGATTTTTTCAAAATATATCGCTCCTGTTTTAGCATCAATCGCTGTGTTGTTCTGCCTGCTCGTTGCGTGCAACGGAGCTTGTGTCACGGATAATTCGGTTATAAGCCACGATTTAATAGGTGATACGGAATATAAATACGATGAGGTTACCGTATATCTTTCAAAGGGATTTTGGGAAGATGATGAGTATTATGAATACGATTATCCCTGTTATGTGTTTGAGACAGAGGACGGATTAACTATTGAAACAAAGGAAATCAATGATGAAAAGCTTCAAAAGGAAATTGAAAATATACTGAATAAAAATGGTATAAGGCCGGAAATTATTGATAAAAATTCACAGAAGCTAAAGGAATAATTATGAAAATATTAGGTATTGAGTCCTCCTGCGATGAAACTGCGGCGTCGGTTGTGCAGGACGGCAGAATAGTTTTATCAAATGTAATAGCCTCCTCTCTTGAGGAGCATAAGCTTTACGGCGGAGTTGTGCCGGAAATTGCCTCACGTCGTCACGCTGAATGTATCAGCTCGGTGGTGGACGAGGCGCTGGCAAATTCCGACTGCACTCTTGAGGATATTGACGCCGTGGCGGTTACTTATGCCCCCGGACTTATCGGCTCGCTGTTGGTGGGCGTTAATTTTGCAAAGGGTCTTGCCATTGCCGCAGATAAGCCTTTGGTGCCTGTTCATCACATAAGAGGTCATATTGCATCAAATTACATATCATGTGATATTGAGCCGCCTTTTTTGTGCCTTGTGGTCAGCGGCGGACATTCCCATATTACCGCCGTTAAATCTTATACCGAATTTGAAATTATCGGCAAAACCCGTGACGATGCGGCAGGCGAGGCACTTGATAAAGCAGGCAGAACAATGGGACTTGCCTATCCCGGCGGTGTCAGCATAGATAAATTATCACCTGAGGGTGATGAGAATAAATATACCTTTCCTCACCCGAGGGTAAGCACTT
Source organism: Eubacterium sp. (assembly GCA_051881275.1). Classification (GTDB taxonomy): domain Bacteria; phylum Bacillota; class Clostridia; order Oscillospirales; family Acutalibacteraceae; genus Eubacterium_R. The sequence continues at coordinate 13,327 of JBJEPO010000069.1, forward strand.
CAATGTATGATTTTTCCTTCAGCGGTCTTAAAACCAGCGTTATCAACACTGTTCACAATGCTCAACAAAAGGGCGAGGAGATTAACGCTGCGGATTTGGCGGCGTCCTTTCAAAAGGCTGTTGTTGACTGCCTTGTTGATAATTTTGAGCTTGCGGCGAGGAATTACGGCTATACTAAGCTTGCAATAGCCGGCGGTGTTTCAGCTAACTCTAAATTGCGTGCACAGGCAAAGGCTATGTGCGATAAAAACGGCTTTGAGCTGTTTTTGCCTCAAATGAAATACTGCGGTGACAATGCCGCAATGATTGCATCACAGGGATATTATGAATTTATGGCAGGCACACGTGCCGGCGAAAGCCTTAATGCCTATGCAACAATGCCCATTGATAAAGCTGTTTTTTAGAATTATATTGTTAATAAAGAACATAATATTTGTGAATGATTTTATACAGTTATGACAAAATGATGAATTTTGCACCGCTGCTATTGAATTTTTTGCATTTAATGGTATAATCATACTAACGAACTATGCGTTTGCGGCAAGTTTCGTTGGTTCGGCACAACCGCAGGATTACGGAATAATCCGTTTTCCTAAAACATGTTAATTATTTTCAAAGGAGAATAAACTATGGAAACAAATCTTACCAAGAACCCATCCCTCCTTAAATGGCTTGACGAGAAGGTAGAGCTTCTCAAGCCATCAGAGATTGTTTGGATTGACGGTTCCAAGGAGCAGATTGACGCACTCAAGGCTGAAGCTGTTGAAACAGGCGAGATGATTAAACTCAATGAGGAGCTTCTTCCCGACTGCTATCTTCACAGAACTGCTGAAAATGACGTTGCACGTGTAGAGGCACGTACTCTCATCTGCACAACTAAAGAAGAGGATGCAGGTCCGACTAACCACTGGATGGATCCTCAGGAATGCTACAAAATGCTTTATGACATTGCTGCCGGCTCTTACGAGGGCAGAACAATGTATATTATTCCTTACTCAATGGGTCCTGTTGGTTCACCTTTCTCAAAGATTGGTATTGAAATCACAGACTCAATCTATGTTGTTCTTAATATGAACATTATGACAAGAGTAGGCAAGGATGTTCTTGACTGCCTTGGCGACAGCGACGATTGGGTACGCGGTATGCACTGCAAGTGTGATGTTGACCCCGAAAAGAGATGGATTTGTCAGTTCCCCGAGGACAACACAATCATTTCTGTTAACTCAGCATACGGCGGAAACGTACTTCTCGGTAAAAAGTGCTTCGCTCTGCGTATTGCTTCTTACCTTGGTAAGAATGAAGGCTGGCAGGCTGAACACATGCTTATCCTCGGTCTTCAGAGACCCGACGGCGAAATTAAGTATATCTGCGCCGCATTCCCATCTGCCTGCGGTAAAACAAACCTTGCAATGCTTATTCCTCCCGAGGGATATCAGAAGAAGGGCTACAAGGTATGGTGCGTAGGCGACGATATCAGCTGGATTAGAAAAGGTCCTGACGGACGTCTTTACGCTATCAACCCTGAAAACGGCTTCTTCGGCGTTGCTCCCGGTACAAACGAAAAGTCAAACCCCAACGCTCTTGCTTCAACAAAGAAGGGTACTATCTTTACAAATGTTTGTCACAATCTTGACAATAACACAGTTTGGTGGGAAGGTCTTGACAAGAATCCTCCTACAAACGCTATTGACTGGAAGGGCAATCCTTGGAACGGTCAGACTTCAGAGGAAAAGGGTGCTCATCCCAACTCAAGATTTACTGCTCCTGCAGTTAACTGCCCCTGCATTTCATCAGAATTTGAGAACCCACAGGGCGTTCCGATTTCTGCATTTGTATTCGGCGGCCGCCGTGCAAAGCTTACTCCGCTGGTTTATCAGTCAAAGAGCTGGAACAACGGTGTATTCGTAGGTTCAATTATGGGCTCTGAAACAACTGCCGCTGCAACAGGTGCAGTAGGTGTTGTTCGCCGTGACCCAATG
>JBJEPO010000070.1:0-2684 GCA_051881275.1 Eubacterium sp.
TCGTTAAAATACTCGGCATACGGCAAGTATGCCTGTGTTTTGTGCCTTGATTAAGACCAAATCTGCACACGATAAACTGCAAAGCATCAAAAATGCTTGGAGTAAAGATGAGATTTGGTGTCTTGAGATGGCAGCCTTGCTGGCGCAAGGCAACAGCGAAAGCGACAAATATCGCTTTAATACTGCATTTTTGACGGGTTCCGATTATTACAGTTACCCTAAGCTACTAAAAATTTACTTTTTCTATTAGGTGAATTATGAAAATTATGGCGATTGATTACGGCGATGCCAGAACAGGCGTCGCCTTTTCGGATATTAAAGGAATACTCGCATCTCCTTACGGCATTATTAACGAAGCCTATCTGCCGAAATTAGCAGATAAAATTGTTGAAATAGCACAAAAGGAAATGGCGCAGTTAATAGTAATCGGACTGCCGAGAAACATGGACGGCTCCTACGGTTACAGATGTGACGAGTGCCGTAAATTAGGCGAGGAGCTTTCAAAAAAATTGGATATTGATATTACATATCAGGACGAAAGACTTACAACGGTTATGGCTCACAGCGTTCTTTCCGACAACAATGTAAGAGGCAAAAAGAGGAAAAATATTGTTGATGCCGTTTCTGCCGTTATGATACTGCAAAGCTATCTTGATAAATAATTTATTTATGTAATTATAACCCTGCTGTCACCGTAAATTATTATGGTGATAGTTTTGAGGTTTAATGTTTGCAAAACGGAAATTGTTATTGAATTTTCTTTTATACTTATCATATCTTTTGCTTTACTGACAGGCAGTTACAGTATTATTTACGTACTTTTATTTTCATGCCTGCATGAATTAGGTCATCTTACGGTGCTTTTTATTTATAAATGCATTCCCGAGCGCATAACCTTTTCCTGCTGCGGAATAGGCTTAAAATACAAATACAGATTTTCATTTTTCAAGGAAATAATATTTTTCAGCGCAGGACTGATTGTAAATCTTGTTTTTTTCCTGCTCAACATTCAAAGAGAGATTAATTTTGCCTTGTTTCTGATTAACGTGCTTCCTGTTTATCCTCTTGACGGAGGCAGAATATTGAAATCAATCCTTAACAGCAAATTAAGCTTAAATATTTCCGACAAGGTATATAAATCTGTCAGCGCATTTATTATTACCGCACTGATTGTTTTCAGCATTTATACAAAAAATCTGTCGCTTATACTAATAAGCGTTTATGTTATAATATACGCACTTAACAACACTCCCGAATAACGAGGTATAATATGGTAAAAAAAGAAGTAGAAAAAATACTACAATACGTTCAAAAGCCTGCACGCTACGTAGGCGGAGAGCTTAACAGCTATGTAAAGGACAGTGAAAGGGTTGATTTAAGATACGCCTTTTGCTTTCCCGACACCTATGAAATCGGTATGAGCCATTTGGGTATGAAAATTCTTTACGGTCTTGTAAATCAGCGTGATGACGCTTGGTGCGAAAGAGTTTTTGCCCCCGACAACGATATGGAAGAGCAAATGAGAAAAAACAATATCCCGCTTTTTGCTCTTGAATCCGGTGATTATATTAAAGATTTTGATATGATAGGATTCACCTTGCAGTATGAGCTGTCATATACAAATGTACTTAATATGCTTGATTTAGCAGGCGTACCGATTTTTTCAAAGGACAGAACGGATTTAACTCCGATAGTATGCTGCGGCGGTCCCTGCACCTGTAATCCTGAGCCTATCGCAGATTTCTTTGATATTGTATTTTTAGGTGAAGGGGAATACTCAACAAACGAGGTTCTTGACCTGCTTAAAGAATGTAAGAAAAACAACTCCACAAAAGAGGAATTTTTGTTAAAGGCAAAGGACATTGACGGCGTGTATGTTCCTTCATTTTATGAGGACAGCTATAACGATGACGGAACTCTTAAAGAATTAAAGCCACTTAATTCTGCGCCTGCAAAGGTTAAAAAAGCCATAGTCAGCGACCTTGACAAGGTTTATTACCCTAAAGAGTTTGTTGTGCCTTTTATAAACATTGTTCACGACAGAGCAGTAGAGGAAATTTTCAGAGGATGTATAAGAGGATGCCGTTTTTGCCAGGCTGGGTTTATTTACCGTCCCATAAGGGAAAAGAGCGTTGAGACTATTAACAGGCAATGCAAGGATTTGATTGATTCCACAGGCTATGACGAAATCTCTCTTTGCTCGCTGTCAACCTCTGACCACAGCAATGTTAACGAGATGCTGACTTCTTTGATTGACTGGACGGTTAAGGATAAAATTAACCTTTCGTTGCCCAGCCTGAGAGTTGATAATTTTTCAGACGAGCTTGTTGATAAGCTTAATAAGGTACGAAAAAGCGGTCTTACCTTTGCTCCCGAAGCAGGTACACAAAGGCTTCGTGATGTAATCAACAAAAATGTTACACGTGACGAGGTTCTTAGCACCTGTAACAAGGCATTTGATAACGGCTGGACAAGCGTTAAACTGTATTTTATGATGGGCCTTCCTACGGAAACCATGGAGGATATTGAGGGCATAGCAAATCTTGCTATGGACGTTGTGCACGCTTTTTATAACAATCCAAATAGACAAAAGGGAACAGGCGTTCAGGTTTCCGTTTCCTGTTCTTCCTTTATACCAAAGCCCTTTACTCCGTTTCAGTGGGAGCCGGAGGACAGTATGGAAT
>JBJEPO010000071.1:0-14968 GCA_051881275.1 Eubacterium sp.
GACCGTGAAAGCGAGGGCTACGGGCTCAATAATTCAGCCGTGGATAAAATAAAGAATATGGGTGCCGATTTGATTGTCACTGTGGATAACGGCATTTCCTGTGTTGAACAGGCTGAGCATATCTATGAATTGGGTATGCGACTTGTAATTACCGACCATCACCAAATAGGCGACGTTATGCCTAAAGCGGAGGCAATAGTCAATCCTCACCGTGATGATAATAACCTTAAATTCAAGGATTACTGCGGAGTCGGCGTTGCCTTTAAGCTTGCCTGTGCAATGTATGAGGGCAGTGTTGACGATTTGGTGGAAAAATATATTGATTTGGTTGCCATAGGCACAATAGCCGACGTTGTTCCTCTCGTTTATGAAAACCGTGCATTTGTAAAAGCAGGACTTAACAAAATCAATAACAATCCCCGTCCCGGAATTTCAGCCTTTAAAAAGGAAAATTCCCCGTCGGATAAGGAATATACATGTACGGATATAGCCTTTCAGCTTTGCCCTAAAATCAATGCCGCCGGTCGTATTGACAGTGCGCTTAAGGCAATGGAATTTCTTATTTGCGATAATGATGAGGATGCGTCCTTCAAGTGTGAACAGCTTTTTATTGACAATACTCACCGCCAGGAAATTGAAAAAAACATTCTTGACGATATTGAAGAAAAAATAAGTAAAAATCCTAAGCTTGCACGGGGAAGGGTTATTGTAATTGACGGCGAGGGATACCACCACGGCGTTATCGGTATCGTTGCCTCTCATATAGTGGAAAAATATTCAAAGCCTGCTATAATAATCGGTGTTGATGAAAACTCTGTTGCGAGAGGCTCCGCCAGGTCTGTTGAGGGATTTAATATTTTTGAGGCAATAAGTGCCTGTGCCGAGGATTTAATTCAGTTCGGCGGACATCCTTTGGCGGCAGGAATTACCATTGACAAGGATAAAATTGATTTATTCAGACAGCATATTAATGAATACGCTTACGAGAATTATCCTGTAATGCCCGTTGGGCAAATTGTCCTTGACTGCAAGCTGTCACCATTTTATCTGACTCTTGATTTAGTGGATAATTTAAAGGCGCTGGAGCCTTGCGGGGAAATGAATCCACCTGCGGTTTTCGGCATATTTAATATGAAGCTGATTAGCGTTACTCCTCTCAGCGAGGGTAAGCATATCAGAATGGAGCTTGAGAAAAAGGGCAGAAGAATTAAGGTTGTAAAATTTTCAACTCCTGCCGATGAGTTCCCTTATAAGCCCGGAGATATGCTTAATCTTGCGGTTAAGGTGTCAAAAAATCTGTACAAGGGCAAATGGTATCTTTCCGTTCGTGCCGTTGATGTGCGGCTTGCCTCAACAGATGACGATAAATATTTTAAGGAGCTTAATGAATATCAGTTGTTCATTAATAAATCAACTCCCTGTAAATCTCTTTATCCCGACCGAAAGGTATGTGCCGATGTTTACCGTTATTTAAAGAAAAACGGCGGATACAGCTATTCATTTGACGATTTGTATTTTGAAATGCAAAGCAGTATTACATACGGTCAGCTTAAATTCGCCCTTAAAGCATTTAAGCAGGCAGGTCTAATTAATACCGACAACGGAAAAATTACAGTAAATACAGTAAACCAAAAGGTAGATTTGGAAAATACTCAAATTATAACTTTCCTGAAAGGAAGATTGAATATTGACTGAGGAATATAACGATAGATTTGACGAGTTTTTTGAACAGGTCAAGCAAAATAAGTCCTACGACAGCGAAAAAATAGAAAAGGCATATATGCTTGCAAGAGACGCCCACAAGGACCAGCGCAGACGGTCCGGTGAGCCTTATATAATGCACCCTGTCGCCGTTGCAAAAATACTTTTTGACTTCGGTATGGATAACGAGTGTATTATTGCCGCCTTGCTTCACGATGTTGTTGAGGATACAAGATACGACCTTGATTATATACAAAAGAATTTCGGCGAAACAGTTGCGCTTCTTGTTGACGGAGTAACAAAGCTGGGTCAGATTCCTCTTTCCACCCGTGAGGAGGTTCAGGCGGAAAACATACGCAAAATGTTCATTGCAATGAATCAGGATGTGCGTGTAATTATTATTAAGCTTGCGGACAGACTGCACAATATGCGTACTCTCCAGCATATGCCCCCATACAAACAGCGTGAAAAATCTCTTGAAACGCTGGAAATATATGCCCCCATAGCGCACCGTTTAGGTATCCGTGCCTTTAAAGAGGAGCTTGAGGATTTGGCAATTCGCTATCTTGACCCCATCGCTTATAAAGAGATAGAGAATAATCTTTCTATGAAAAAGGAAGAGGGCGAGGTATTTCTTGCTGATATAAAGCAGCAGATTAGCGATAAGCTTCTTCCTATTATGAAAAACTGCCAAATTACATCAAGGGTTAAGTCTGTTCACGGCATATTCCGTAAGGTATATATTAAGGGCAAGAATTTTGAGGAAATATACGACATCTACGCCGTGCGTATCATAGTTGATACTATGATTGACTGCTATAACGCACTCGGTATCGTCCACGATATGTTTACACCTCTTCCGGGAAGATTTAAGGACTATATCTCCACACCAAAGCCCAATATGTATCAGTCGCTTCATACCACGGTTTTGTCAAAGCAGGGCATACCCTTTGAAATTCAAATAAGAACCTGGGAAATGCACAGAACCGCCGAATTCGGTATCGCGGCGCATTGGAAATATAAGCTGGGCAAAGGCGGCAAGGATAATTTTGACACCTCGCTTCAGTGGATTAACCGTATGCTTGAAACAGGTAATGCCGCCGAGGACGCCGTTGATATGGTTACCACTATAAAAGGCGATTTATCCATTGACGAAATATTTATTTTTACCCCCAAGGGCGATGTTAAATCCCTGCCGAAGGGTGCAACGGTCATAGATTTTGCCTACGCTATTCATTCTGCGGTAGGTAATAAAATGGTGGGCGCAAAGGTTGACGGAAGAATTGTGCCCCTTGATACAAAATTAAAAACAGGGCAGATTGTTGAGGTTCTTACTTCAAATCAGCAGGGCAAGGGTCCCTCCCGTGACTGGCTTAATATTGTCAGAACAGGTGAGGCAAGGTCAAAAATCCGCTCCTGGTTTAAAAAAGAACGCCGTGACGAAAATATCATTCAGGGTAAGGAACAGCTTATCCACGAGTTTAAACGTAATTTCCTTAGATTTGAGGATAATCAGTTTGAGGCGTTTGTGCTTAAAATTGCTGAGCGTCAGCATTTCAGCACAATAGATGATTTTTACGCCGCCATAGGCTACGGCGGAATACAGATTAGCCGTCTTATGCCCGGTATTAAGGATGAATATAATCGTAACTGGGCTAAAAAAGAGGAACCGACAGTACAGCCTACCAACAAGGTTGAGCAGGTCCACAGGGAGTCTAAATCCTCCGGCGGTGTCATCGTTGAGGGCATTGATAACTGTCTTATCAATATGGCGAGATGCTGTAATCCTCTCCCCGGTGAGCCTATTGTCGGATTTATTACAAGAGGACACGGACTTACAATTCACCGCCGTGACTGTAAAAATGTTCCTGTTGATATAACTCAGTCACCGGAGCCGGAACGCTGGGTGAAGGCAAGATGGGACGGCAATATTAAGGTTGACGCACGTTCAACTCTTAATGTTTATGCAATAGACCGTGACGGCGTTGTGCTTGATATTACAACAACTCTTGCGGCAGCGCATATTAAAATTCATTCAATCAACGCACGTCCCATTAATGACGGCAACTGCCTTACAACTCTTACCTTAAGCGTAAACGGTAAGGAGCATCTTGAAAATGTAATTAAAATGCTTAACAGAATACAGGGCGTATATCTGATTGAGCGCAGTGATTTATAACGGAGACAGTATGAAAGCAGTAATTCAGCGTGTAAAATATGCAAATGTAAAAATTGACGGAGAAATCGTAGGGGAATGTAAGCAGGGATTTATGATTCTCCTTGGTGTTATGAACGGCGACACAAAGCAGGATGCGGATAAGCTTGTTAAAAAAATCCCCAATCTGCGTATTTTTGAGGATGAAAACGGCAAAATGAATTTGTCCTGCCTTGATATTGACGGCGAAATGCTGGTGGTATCTCAATTCACCCTCTGCGCCGACTGCTCCCACGGCAGACGGCCGTCCTTTACAAATTCCGCTCCCCCCGACGAAGCCAACGCATTGTACGAATACGTGGTTGAACAGCTTAAAAATTCAGGCGTTAAAAGCGTACAGACAGGCAGATTCGGCGCAGATATGCAGGTGGAGCTTGTTAACGACGGACCTGTTACAATAATTCTTGACAGCGGTGACTTAAAATGACAGAGATAAAAAGTGCAGTATTCGGCGATTTACAGAATAATTGTTATATTTTAACCGATAAGCCAACAGGGGAAAGTGCTCTTATTGATTGCACCGAGGACAGCGAAAAAATGTTCTCCTTTATTGACGGCGCAAGCCTTAAATATATTCTGCTTACCCACGGCCACTTTGACCATATCGGCGGAGCTGCCGCTGTAAAGGAAAAATACGGCTGTAAGGCTGTTATTTCTCAGCAGGACAGTCCCATGACCCTTTCCTCAAAAAATTCTCTTGCGGCGTACTGCGGATTAAAGCAGGCAAATTTTACCGCAGATATTACGGTTAATGACGGTGATATAATCACTCTCGGCAATACAAAAATTAAAGTTATGGCAACTCCCGGCCATACAAAGGGCGGCGTCTGCTATATTGCCGATGATAATATTTTTACAGGCGACACACTCTTTTTCTGCTCCTGCGGTAGAACCGATTTTCCCGGAGGCTCCTCGGCAGAAATTATGCAGTCTCTTAAAAAAATAGCCTCTCTTGAGGGCGATTATAATATTTACCCCGGACACGACAGAATTTCTACTCTTGATTTTGAAAGAAAAAATAATCCTTATATGAAATAATTATGGTACTTAAAAACATTAATCACGATATGTCATATAATACGCAGAAAATCTGTACGGCGTTTTTCCCACTGGAAAAAATATGTGCAGACGGCGAAAGCGACATAACCGTGATAACCGAGAAAAAGGCGGATACACTCTGCGTAAATGCAAAAGTGTATGACCGTCAAAAATACAGTGAATATAAGCTTAGCGAAAACGAGGATATGGCAAACGCCATGTCCCTTTTGCTGTTTAATGCTTTGAGCGAGTTAACCTCCTTTGTGCCTCCCTGGGGTATTCTTTACGGCGTAAGACCTGCAAGGCTTATGCACAGAAAATGCGAGGAATTGGGCGAGCAGGGAGCGTTTAAGTATTTTACCGATGACTGCCGTGTAAATTCCGGCAAGGCAAAGCTTGCCCTTGACGTTATGAAGGCGGAAAACAGAATAATATCTCTGTCCGACGAAAAATCCTTTTCCCTTTATGCTTCAATACCGTTTTGCCCCAGCAGATGCCTTTACTGCTCCTTTGTTTCCCACAGTATAGAGAATGCGTCGGGACTTATTGAGCAATATGTATCCTTGCTTTGCGAGGAATTAAAGCGTATTGCCGTTATTGCAAAGGATTTAGGATTGTGCCTGCGTACAGTCTATTTCGGCGGCGGAACTCCCACAACCCTTACCGCCGGTCAGCTGGAGCTTTTGCTTGATACAGTTGAAAAGCATTTTGATTTTTCAAATCTTCTTGAATATACGGTTGAAGCGGGCAGACCGGATACCGTAACTGCCGAAAAGCTTGAAGTGTTAAAGCATTACGGTGTTACAAGAATAAGCATAAATCCCCAAACCTTTAATGATGAGGTGCTGAAAAATATCGGCAGACGCCATACTGTACAGCAGACTATTGACGCATTTAATCTTGCCGAAAAATTAGGCTTTGATAATATTAATATGGATTTGATTGCGGGACTTGACGGAGATACCCTTGACTCCTTCAAAAACAGTGTTGACAGAGCCGTTGACCTGCAGGCTCAAAGCATTACCGTCCATAATCTTTCCCTTAAAAGCGGTGCCTTTCTTGTTACGGAGAATAAAAATTACGACCTTTCTATGCGTGACGCCGCCGGTAAAATGATTGATTATTCCGCCTTAAAGCTGCGTGAAAACGGCTATTTTCCTTATTATATGTACCGCCAAAGTAAATCGCTGGGCAATCTTGAGAATGTGGGCTGGTGCAAAAACGGCAGAGAGTGTCTATATAATGTATATATGATGGACGAAACACATACTGTCCTTGCCGCCGGAGCAGGAGCGGTTACAAAGCTTAAAAATCAGCAAAGCGGACATATTGACAGAATATATAATTATAAATATCCGTATGAGTATATTAACGGCTTTGAAGAAATAATTAAAAGAAAATCAGGTATATATGATTTTTATAAATCATAAATTTTTATAAAGTGCCTGCTTTGTATATTGCAAAAAAATACAAAATGTAATATAATGACATTACAGAGATTAAAATTCTCATAGTATCGGGCGTGTTGCCCGGTTAAGAGGTGTTTATTTTGAAAAATCTTAATGATGTCATTTCCAGTGTTGACGAGGTTCTCAACAACGCAAAGCTTTCAAATTTTGAAGACGTTTTTTCCCGCACAAAAAGCTATGCTGAAAAGGCGCAGAAAAAGAGTGCCGAAACCCTTGAGGCTTCAAGAAAAATGGTTGAATTTCTTGACTGCAAAACAAAGCTTGCCAAGGCTTACGAAAAATTCGGCAAGCTTCAGTATTCGGCGATTGAGGGCGACCGGGTCAGTGAAGACGATGTCAACGCTTCAATAGAAGAAATCAGAATGCTCAAGGAGAGAATTGAGTATATAAGCCAAGAAATTGAGACTATCAAGGCTGAGGCGGCAGCGGCTTTCAAGCCGGATGCCAAAAGGGAAGCAAAACGTGCCGAGCGTGAAGCAAAACGTGCCTCTAAAAATAAGGAAAACGATATTCCTGCCGAAGGTCAGGAGGTTGTTGAGGATAGTCCCAAAGAAGAATAATTTAATAAATTTTAAGGCAGCGCTTTTTGCGCTGTCTTTTTTTGTGGTGATTTTTTGAATAAAAATCTTAAAAATAAGTATCTGTCATCAGCATTTTTATTGCTTATTACTTCGTTGCTTGTAAAAATAATAGGCGCAGTTTATAAAATACCTCTTACCGCATATATCGGCGCAACAGGGCGTGGATATTTTGCCAATGCCTATAATCTTTGCATACCCATACACGGTATTACTATGGGTGCTTTTCCCGTTGCGCTTTCAAAGCTTGTCAGCAAATATAATGCCTGCGGTGATAAAAAACGCCTGAAGGCTCTGCGTGTAGGTGCTGACAGACTGTTTTTTGCAGTCGGCATTACGGGAACTGCTTTGATGATGCTTTTTGCAAAGCCTTATGCAAAGTATATTGCCTCCTCACCGGATTGTATATATACTGTGGCTGTCCTTGCGCCAAGTATTCTGTTTTCCTGCCTTGCCGCCTCCTACCGCGGATACTACGAGGGCTTTCTCAATATGGTGCCCACGTCGGTCTCACAGTTGATTGAGGCAGTGTTTAAAATGGTGTTCGGAATACTTTTTGCACGTATTTCTATGTGGTATCTTATTTCAGAATATCAAAAGGTTGGTACTGTTCTCGGCACCCTTGCCTCCTCAGAGCAGGAGGCTCTCAGTATGATTTATCCCTATACCTCTGCCGCCGCAATGATGGGCGTAACCTTAGGCTCTCTCGTCAGCCTTGCTTATGTCTTTTTGTACCATAAAATTAAGTGCGACAGAGCCATTGAGCGCATTAAGGATTACGGCTCTCCTGCCGTAAATGAATTGCTGTCCTTTGCGTTTCCGATTATGATTAGCTGTGCCGTTCAAAGCGTCTTTCAGTTTCTTGATACTGCCTCCATTCAGTATTCCTTGGGCAATGCGGATTTGTCCCTGCTTAAAAGCGTTTACGCCGAAAGCCTTGAATTTGCAGGCTCATCGGATAAAGATGTGGTTACTTATGTTTACGGACTTTTCAGTACCGCACTTGATTTTAAAAATCTTATTCCCGGCATCACTATGGCTCTGGGAGTCAGCGCAGTTCCTGCAATAAGCGCCGCCGTTGAGGTAAAGGATAAGGAAAAGCTGTCCTCCCTATGTACCTGTGTGTTTAAATATACAACTCTGCTTTCTGTTTTCGGCGGTTTCTTTATCGCTCTTAACAGTTGTGAAATTTTAACGCTTTTCTATTCATCGTCACAGGATATAGTTGACGGATGCGATGAAATTGTTAAGCTTTTTTCCCTTACCGTTCCCGTTTACAGTATAGCAGGCACGGCGGTTTTTGCCGTTCAGGCAATAGGAAAGCCCGAAAAATCAATTTTGCCCTACTGCGTGTCCGGTGCAATTAGGGTTGTGCTTAATATGCTTCTCGTGTCAAACAGTAAATTTATATTAAACGGCGCAGTCATTGCGGGATTTGCAGGGTATTTTGTTATGGCTCTTTGGAATATTGTAATTGCCCTTCGTGAAACCAAAATGAAATTTTCCTTTTCACAGGCGTTGGTAAAACCGATTTTCGCAGGAATATGCTTATATTTTTGTGCTGATTATATTTTTAAAACCATTAATTTAGGCTTGGGTTTATTTATGACACTTGTCGTAAAAGGCGTTTTGTGCGTAATAATTTTTGCCGTTTTGTGTTTAATTTTCGGATGTTTGTCCTTAAATGAAATAAAATCTTTCATAAATTGTAAAAAATATAGTTTAAATACTTGAAAAAACAGAAAAAATATAGTAATCTTATGTAAGGACTGATTAATCTGATGTGAGGATATTATGGCTGTTGATTTTGAATTTAAGGATTCTTATGATGTTAACGATTTAATTTCAATAGTCAGAGTGCTTCGTTCACCCGGGGGATGTCCCTGGGATATGGAGCAGACTCACGAATCTATAAAAAAGAATTTCATCGAGGAAACCTATGAGGTTGTTGAAGCCATAAACAAGCAGGACTGCGATTCTTTAAAAGAGGAGTTGGGGGATGTTCTGCTTCAGGTTGCGCTTCATTCACAGATGGAGGAGGAAAAGGGCAGCTTTAATTTTAACGATGTTGCAAACGATATTGTTAAAAAGTTGATTATCCGTCATCCTCATGTGTTCGGCGATAAATGCGCCGAGGATACAGCCCAGGCTCTGGATAATTGGGACGCTGTTAAGCTTAAAACAAAGGGTATGAAATCTCAAAGCGAATCTATGATTGCCGTACCGAGAGAATTTCCTGCTCTTATGCGTGCCCAGAAAATTCAGCACAAGGCCGCCAAGGTAGGCTTTGACTGGAATAATGCTTCAGACGTTACGGACAAGCTTGATGAGGAGATTAATGAGTTAAAAAAAGCTTTATCGCATAATGACAAGGCGGAAATTGAAGAAGAATTCGGCGACGTTTTGTTCACCTGCGTCAACCTTTCACGCTTTCTTGATTTAGACAGCGAGGAGGCGCTGACCGGTGCGACGGACAAGTTTGTAAAGCGTTTTACGATTGTAGAAAAGCTTGCCGCTGAGCAGGGCGTTGATATGAAATCTGCTTCTCTTGACGTGCTTAACGATTTGTGGGACAAGGCTAAAGAAATATTAACCGATTAAATTCGGAACGGAGGAAATTTTATGAACAAAACTGAACTCGTAGCATCAGTAGCTACAAAAGCAGAACTTTCAAAGAAAGACGCAGAAGCAGCTGTAACAGCAGTAATCGATTCTATCACAGAAGCACTTAAAGACGGTGAAAAGGTTGCTCTTGTTGGCTTCGGTACATTTGATGTTAAGGAGCGTGCAGCACGCACAGGTCTTAATCCTCGCACAAAAGAAAAGATTGAAATTCCTGCAGCAAAGGTTCCCGGCTTCAAGGCTGGTAAAGCTTTAAAGGATGCTGTAAAATAAGATTCAATCATACGGTCTTTTAGGCGTTGCTTAGGCAGCGCCTGATTTTTTGAGGTGAATTATGAGGCTTGACAAATATTTAAAGGTTTCAAGAATAATTAAAAGGCGCACCGTTGCCAACGAGGCGTGCGACGCCGGCAGGGTGGAGGTTAACGGTAGAGTTCAGCGCGCGTCCTACGACGTTAAGGTGGGGGATAAAATCACCGTTTCCTTAGGTCAGTCCTCTAAAACCTTTGAGGTGCTTGAAATCAACGAGCATGCGCTGAAGGAAAATGCGCCGTCAATGTATAAAATAATATCATAATATTGTAATTATATCCCTTTGTAGCACATATTGTTTACAGAGGGATTTTTTATGAGCGAAATTAACAGTGAACTGAATAAACATACTCTTTGTATTGAGGATAGAAAAATGCTTCAGGTAAGCGGTATAAAGGACGTTGCCGAGTTTAACGAGGAAGCGGTGACTGCTCAGTGCGATTTCGGGGATTTACTTATTAAGGGCGAAAAGCTACATGTAGAAGCCTTGGACCTTGATACCGGCACTCTTAAGGTCAGCGGTAATATCATTGCCGTTGTGTATAACGAAAAATCTCAGGCTAAGGGATTTTTTAAGAGGGCGTTTTCTTGATAAGATGTATTATCGCATTTTTTATCCTCGGATTGCTTTGGGGCGTAATCTATTCCGTCTCTGATTTTATAAGAAAATTTTTTATGGTAAAATTCGTTGATTTTATTATTGATTTTTTTATGCTGTGTGTGTTTGCGGTGATGTTTTTTACCTGTCAGTTAATTTTTTACGACGGACAGATGCGTATGGCGTTTTTGATTTCGTCAATAGCAGGTCTGGTGCTTTATTTACTGACAATCAACAGACTTTTGTCACCGTTTTGTAACAAAATAACCTCCTGCGTGCGCCGTTCTTTCAAATCACTGACATTTAGATTAAAAAATAGTAAAAAAAGTTTAAAAAAACTATTGCATTTACATAAGTAGTTATATTATAATATAAATGTTATTAGAGAGAGGAGGCACGGCTGTGAAAAACAATCCGGTTGCAAAGGTGAGTAAAAAAACCATCCTTAAATGCGCAGTAGGAATACTTCTTACCGTAATTGTGTTTTATTGTTCAGTTGCCCTTATAAAGAATACAGCCGACATCAGCCGACTTAATTCTCAGTACGAAGCTGCTCAGGTTCAGTACGAGCAGCAGATTAAAGAAAACAATAAGGCTAAAGCCATTTTGAACAGCGACGACAAAAATGCTTATATTGAGCAAAAGGCGAGAGAAAAAGGCTATGTTAAGGACGGAGAGGTTGTATTCTACGACGTTTCCTCTTAAATAAAATAATTATTAAGCCGGGTTAATATTTTAACTCGGTATTTTTTTATGAGGTTGAATTGTGATGAGAGAAATTAGCGCAGATTTAATCAGCGAAACCGTAAAAGATTTGTTTATTAAAGCAAATAAAATTCTCCCCGATGATTTGGTGGATTGTATCGGATGCTGTAAGGCGGAGGAATGTAACGAAACCGCAAAATCAATTTTAGGTGATTTGCAGAATAATATTGACGCCGCCAAGGAGCTTGATATTCCCGTGTGTCAGGATACGGGCATGGCGGTGCTTTTCGCCGAAATCGGACAGGAGGTTCATATTGTGGGCGGTTCCTTTGAACAGGCGGTAAATAAGGGCGTCAGCGACGGCTACACCGACGGCTTGCTCAGAAAATCCGTTGTGTGTGACCCTTTCAAAAGCCGTGTTAACACTAACGACAATACCCCTGCCATTATTCATACGAGAATTGTTGACGGCGACAAAATCACTTTAACCGCCGCTCCAAAAGGCTTTGGCAGTGAAAATATGAGCAGGCTTAAAATGTTTACACCATCTGCCAAGAGAGAGGATATTATAGCCTTTGTTACCGAAACGGCAAGAATTGCAGGCTCAAATCCCTGTCCTCCTATGGTTATCGGCGTGGGAATAGGCGGAGATTTTGAATACAGTGCAGTTTTGGCTAAAAAAGCATTGTGCAGAAGCCTGTCACAGAGAAATCAAGATGAATTTTACGCCCAAATGGAAAAGGATATGCTTACCTCTGTTAACTCGCTTGACATCGGACCGCAGGGATTCGGCGGAAAAACCACCGCTCTTTGCGTTAATATTGAAACCTATCCCACCCATATTGCAGGACTTCCTGTGGCGGTAAATATCGGGTGTCACGTAACACGCCATTGCTCAGCGCAAATATAATTGATTTATCTAAATAATAATCAAAAGGAATAATATATGAATATGTTAATGTGTGCTCCCTGTCTGCTGGGTACTGAGGGCTTGGTGAGCGAGGAGCTTAAAAATATGCAGGCGCAGAATGTCCGTGCCGAAAACGGCAGAGTCTTTTTTGAAGGGGACGAAGCCATACTTGCAAGAGCAAATATATGGTCACGCTTCAGCGAGAGAATACTGATAGTCCTTGATACCTTTGAGGCAGTAACCTTTGAACAGCTTTTTCAGGCGGTAAGGGTACTGCCCTGGTCGGAATTTATCGGCTCAAGAGATACCTTTCCCGTAAAAGGCTTTTCCATTAATTCTCAGCTCCATTCCGTTCCCGACTGTCAAAAAATCATAAAAAAAGCAGTTGTTGAATCCTTAAAGGAGGATTACGGCATAGAGTGGTTTGAAGAAACCGGACCTGTTCATCAAATTCAATTTTCCATAATGAAGGACGAAGTGTGCATAATGCTTGATACTACCGGTGCGGGACTTCATAAAAGAGGCTATCGTCCTGTTGGCAATGATGCACCTATCAGAGAAACTCTTGCGGCGGCAATGTGCAGTCTGTCAAAGCTTCGCCATTATCATACCTTGTACGACCCTTTCTGCGGTAGCGGTACTGTTCTCGTAGAGGGCGCAATGCTTGCAAATAATATCGCCCCCGGAATAAACAGGAATTTTTCTGTTGACCGTTGGGGATTTATCAGCGAAAGCGTGTGGAAAAGTGAAAGACAGCGATGCCGTGATTTAATTAAAACAGATACGGACTTTGTGGCTTTCGGCAGTGATATTGACCCTAAATCAGCTCAGCTTGCTATGCAAAACGCAAAAAATATCGGCGTTGAAAAATTTATCCGTGTAAATACGGCTGATATACGAAGCTTTAACCCCACCACCGAAAAAGGCACTCTTGTTACAAACCCTCCCTACGGCGAGAGAATGTTAGACGTTAAGCAGGCGGAGGAGCTTTACAGGATAATGGGTGACAAATTTGTGCGCCGTCACGGCTGGTCCTACGGCATAATTTCTCCCGATGAGGAATTTGAAAAATGCTTTGGCAGAAAAGCCGATAAACGCCGTAAGCTTTATAACGGTATGATAAAATGTCAGTATTATATGTATTTTAAGTAATAATTTTATATCCGCAGTACGATTTTTGGGCTACTGTGGATATATTTTTTTAATATTTTGTTAAGACTATTGACAAATGGAAAAAACTTGCTAAAATATATATTAGCACTCGGGTATTGAGAGTGCTAAAACATTGTATAATATTTTTTAGAGGTGATATTAAATGACTATTAAACCATTGGCAGACAGAGTTCTTCTTAAAGCAGTTGAAGCGGAGGAAACTACTGAATCAGGTATTATCCTTGCTGCTTCCGCCCAGGAAAAGCCTGAGGTATCAGAAGTTGTTGCAGTGGGTCCCGGCACGGAAAAGAATCCTATGACCGTTGCAGTAGGCGATAAGGTAATTATCAGCAAATATGCAGGCACACAGGTAAAGATTGACGGTACTGAATACACAATTTCCGAGGTTAAAGACATCCTTGCAGTTGTGGAATAATTTTTAACGAGGTGATTAATTATGGCAAAGGATATAATTTACGGCGAAGAGGCACGCAAGGCTCTTCAGGCAGGTATTGATAAGCTTGCAAACACAGTAAAAATTACATTAGGCCCCAAGGGCAGAAACGTAGTTCTTGATAAGCAGTACGGTTCACCGCTTATCACAAACGACGGCGTTACAATCGCAAAAGAGATTGAGCTTGAAAATTCATTTGAGAATATGGGTGCACAGCTTGTTAAGGAGGTTTCCTCCAAGACAAATGATGACGCAGGCGACGGTACAACAACAGCAACCCTGCTTGCACAGGCTCTTGTCAGAGAGGGTATGAAAAATGTTGCCGCAGGCGCAAACCCGATGACTGTTAAAAAGGGTATTCAGGGCGCAGTTGACGCCGCAGTTGACGCAATCAAGTCAAATTCTCACGCAGTTAAGAATAACGACGACATCGCAAGAGTAGCAACTGTATCAGCCGCTGACGAGTATATCGGCTCTCTTGTTGCCGAGGCTATGGAAAAGGTTACCTCCGACGGCGTTATCACAATAGAGGAATCAAAAACAGCCGAAACAGTATGCGAGGTTGTAGAGGGTATGCAGTTTGACCGTGGCTATATTTCACCTTATATGGTAACGGATACCGATAAGATGGAGGCAGTTATTGACGATGCAATGCTCCTTATTACAGATAAAAAGATTTCCGTTGTACAGGATATTCTTCCTTTGCTTGAGTCTGTTCTCAAGTCCGGTAAGAAGCTTGTTATTATCGCAGAGGATGTAGAGGGCTAGGCTCTCCAGACAATTCTTCTTAATAAGCTCCGTGGTACATTTACCTGCGTATGCGTGAAGGCTCCCGGCTTTGGCGACAGAAGAAAGGATATGCTCCAGGATATTGCTACACTTACAGGCGGTCAGGTAATTACATCTGATTTGGGCCTTGAGCTTAAAGATACCACAATGGCAATGCTCGGTCAGGCTCGTCAGGTTAAGGTTACTAAGGAAAATACAATTATCGTTGACGGCGCAGGCGACAGCGAGGAAATTAAGGCTCGTGTTTCACAGATTAGAACTGCTATTGACAATTCCACCTCAGATTTTGACAGAGAAAAGCTCCAGGAGCGTCTTGCTAAAATGGCAGGCGGCGTAGCAGTAATTAAAGTGGGCGCAGCCACCGAAACAGAAATGAAGGAAAAGAAGCTTAGACTTGAAGATGCTCTTGCCGCTACAAAGGCAGC
>JBJEPO010000072.1:0-2625 GCA_051881275.1 Eubacterium sp.
CAATGGCTTTTGCATTTACCGCATGAAACACAGATGTCATATCCCACATCAATATTTTTATACTGTTCCATTGCCTCATTCCAGCCGATATCACAGCTTTTATATTTATTATATACAGAAAATATTGAGCTGATTTTAACGCCTCGGGGACAGTCCGAACAATAATCACATCCGGTACATCCTATTAATTCCTGCTTATTAATAAGCGATGCTGCCTGCCGGCAAATTTCAAACTCCTCATCAGTAAACGGTTTAAAATCGGTAAGATTTTCAATATTGTCATAAAGCTGTTCAAGGGAATTCATACCGCTTAAAATTGTAAGCACATTACTGTATGAAGCAACAAAGTTAATCGCCCAGGAGGCAATGCTTTTATCGGGCTTTGCGCTCTTTAAAAGCTCCTCCGCTTCCTTACCGGGCATTGCCAGCTTACCGCCTCTTACAGGCTCCATAACGATAACAGGAATACCTGCATCCGTTAAAATACGATACTGCTCGTCGGCACTTTGAATTTTCCAGTCAAGATAATTCATTTGAATTTGTGCAAAATCCCAATGGTGGTCACCGACAATTCGCTTTAAATCCTCGGTAGTTCCGTGAAAGGAAAAGCCTATATTACGGATTTTTCCCTCATCACGTTTCCTGCTGACAAATTCGTATGCTTTAAATTTTTCACACTTGTCATAATTTTCGCCGTCAAGAGCGTGAAGCAAATAGAAATCAAAATAATCCACATCGCACTTTTTAAGCTGGTCGCTGAACACTCTTTCCATATCTTCGGGAGAGTCGCACATCCAAATAGGCAGTTTATCGGCAAGGAAAAAGCTTTCTCTCGGGTATTTTTTCAGCGCCTTGCCAATAAAATTCTCGCTTTTGCCCTCGTGATACATATAGGCGGTATCAAAATAATTAATTCCGTTTTCTATTGCAGTATCAACGATTTTGCTTGCTTTATCAAAATCTATGGCGTCGCTTGACTCAAATTTCTTACCGTCGGTACAGGGCAAACGCATTGTACCAAGACCCAGGCGTGAAACCTGCGTATCTTTATACTTCACTCTGTCAATCATAGCTTACTCCTTGGTCCATGTAACGCCGTTAGGGGTATCCTTAAGGATAATACCTCTTGCCTTTAAATCATCTCTGATTTTGTCGGCGGTTGCCCAGTCCTTATTCTTTCTTGCCTGCTGGCGCTGTTCAATCAAATCTTCAATTTCACTGTCAATGTCATTTGACTTTCTGTTATAGAGAATACCGAGAACACCGCAAAGCTCATCAAACAAATCAGCGGCGGCGGTGCACACATTTTTTGACACCTTCTTGTCAAGAATAAGCGTATTTATATCTTTAACAAGGTCAAATACTGCGGCAATACCGTCGGCAGTATTAAGGTCATCATCCATAGCGTCAATAAACTGCTGTCTGTGTGAATTGATTTTGCTGATAAGATTTTCGTCATCTGCAATACTGTCATCAGCGTTTTTCACAGCAAAATCAAGGGATTCACGGCAGGTATATAATCTGTCAAGAGCGGCCTGACACTGCTCAATTATTTCAAGATTATAATTGATAGGTGAACGGTAATGGGATGAAATAAGGAAGTATCTGATTACTTCATATCCGTATTTTTCGGCGATTTCACGAACTGTTTTGAAATTGCCGAGAGATTTACTCATTTTTACGTTATCTACGTTAATATAGCCGTTGTGCATCCAATATCTTGAAAAAGTACATCCGTTAGCACACTCACTTTGGGCAATTTCGTTTTCGTGATGGGGGAAAATAAGGTCCTGACCGCCGCAGTGAATATCAATAGTGTTTCCAAGATATTTTCTGTTCATAGCCGAGCACTCAATATGCCAGCCGGGTCTGCCGTTTCCCCAAGGGGATTCCCAGTAAGGTTCCCCTTCCTTTGCCGCTTTCCAAAGTGCAAAATCAAGAGGATCTTCCTTCTGCTCGCCTACTGCAATTCTTGCACCGCTTTGCAAATCATCAATAGGCTGATGAGAAAGCTTGCCGTATTCCTTGAATTTAAGAGTTCTGAAATAGACGTCGCCGTTTACTGCGTAAGCGTAGCCCTTTTCAACAAGCGAGCTTATAATATCAATGATTTCATCAATATTTTCCGTTGCTTTAGGATGAACTGTTGCGTCCTTGAAATTAAGCCCGTGGGCGTCAGTCCAAAACTCATTAATATATTTTTCGGAAATTTCCTTAAAGGTGCTGTTTTCCTCTATTGCACGGTTGATGATTTTGTCGTCAACATCAGTAAAATTCTGTACAAATTTTACGTTATATCCTCTGTATTCAAGATATCTTCTTAAAACGTCAAACACGCAAAGAGGTCTTGCGTTGCCTATGTGAATATAATTATACACAGTAGGTCCGCAGGCATATATCTTTACCTCGTTCGGGTCGGCAGGAACAAATTCCTCCTTAGTCCTTGTCATTGTGTTGAATACTTTCATTTTTAACGTCCTCCAATGCTTTAATTTTATCTTCAAGTTCTTTAATTTTTTTCTGATTTTCGGTAATGGCGTTCATAATTGGATCGGGAATATTTATCTGGTCCAAATCGTCAACTCGTTCGCCGTCAATTCTAACAATCTCACCGGGAACACCTAC
>JBJEPO010000073.1:0-14796 GCA_051881275.1 Eubacterium sp.
CGTCAATACCGGCGTCAGCGAAATTACCTTTGTAATCGGTGGTTCCTTCGGACTTTCGCCGCAGATTAAAAGTATCAGTAGCTTTAAATTGTCATTCGGTAAAATGACCCTGCCCCACCAGCTTATGCGCCTTGTCCTCACCGAGCAGATTTACCGTGCCTTTTCAATCCTAAACAATTCAAAATATCATAAATAGTAAGAAAAAAAGGCTGTTAAAACAGCCTTTTTTTCGTGGAGTAAATTTATGAAAAATAGAAATATATGAAGAGTGGGATAAACCTTATAACAAGTATTTATCCCGCTGCGAATTGTCCCGTTAACTGCGTTCAAAAACCTGATATGGAGTGGACTCCATATTGATTTTTCTGTGGTTAACATTTATCGGAGCGTTTTTAAGCATAGCGCCTTTAATCATAAAGAACGCCATATCCTTGCTGATTTCGGCAAAATCAATGTCCATAATTTTACTGCTGACCTTCTTTGCAAAGAAGTTAACAAGCGGACCCATAAGCAAGGCGGTAATGAGTGTGCCTATTCCGATATTTTTTATGGCTGAAAGGTCACCGTGAAGAAGTCCTGCCAAGCCTCCGCTGACGGTTAAGCCTACGGCGATTACAATAACGTCTGTAAAAATTCTCATCCATTTGTAGGGCACCTTTATCATCTGGCTGAACATATAGCATATTGCGTCGTAGGGTCCTACGCCGACATTAGTGGTAAACAGCATTGAACTGCCGAAGCACAGTATGATTATTCCTGCCAGCAGAAGAAGTACTCTGAAAATCAGCATATCATAATATCCTGCAAAAAGCGGTTCTATTATTTCCTTGAAAAGCTGGATTGCATAGCCAAGTCCTGCCATATTTACAACTGTTGATATTCCAACCAGTCCTCTGTGGGCAAATATAATTACTACAAGCAGTATTACGGTATTTACAAGCATTTGAAGCGTGCCGTAATCAACGCCTATGGCAGAGGAAATATTCATATTCATTGAGGTGAAGGGGTCAACGCCGAAGCCCGACACGGAAAAAAGCGATATTCCGAAGCCCATTACAATAATGCCTAAAACCGAAAGAACGCAACGCTTTACCATATTGTGCTGAACAAACATATCCTTTATGTATCCGTATGCCTCGTTTTGAAACTTTTTCATCCGCAAACCTCTTGTTACCTGAATTTTTCCTCTCTTTAGTCAATGATTATAGCCCTGTTTTTTCATTTTTCAAGGGGTTTTACTAACTTTCTGCCTATGTAACATATTGCACAATAAAAGTATTAAAATTTTGTGCAATATTACCAATGCTATTCCATTTGCTTTCCCAAAAAAGCCGCCGCAACCTGAATGAGCTTTATATCAGCCTCCGAGGGTATGTCCTTTTCCTCATTTTCAAGCATTGCAATGGCTCCGCTGACGTCTCCGCCGTAAATTATGGGATAAACAATCTGTGCAGCTCTGTCGTAGCCCTCTATGGCGTCCATAGACGGCACCTTGTCGGTTTTAATGTGTATCTGTCTGCTTTCCATCAAATCCTCAAGGTTTTTTGAAACTCTGCGCTCCATTATTTCACGCTTGCTTATTCCTGCCGCCGCTATAACATGGTCGTTGTCCGTAATTGCAATGGGCAGACCGGCACTTTTGTACAGCACCTCGGCGTATTGCTTTGCAAAGGCGGACAATTCTCCGATGGGTGAATACTTTTTAAAAATAACCTCTCCCTCGGCGTCGGTGTATATTTCAAGAGGGTCGCCCTCTTTAATACGAAAAGAGCGTCTTATTTCCTTTGGAATAACAATTCTGCCCAAATCGTCAATTCTTCTGACTATTCCTGTTGCTTTCATTTTTACATTCTCCCTGTGTTGTTTTTTAGTAATTTTCTCTGTAATATTTTGCACATCGGGCAATATTAATATGCAAAGTTTTAAGTGGTTATTTATGGAATAATTGGTTTTTTAAAGAAAAATTTTTATATCATTTGCATTTAGTGCTTTAATATGTTAAAATGATATATCTTATTTACATTTCAGTTAGGAGGAGATGTTATGACAAGCGCGCAGATTTGTATAATGATATCCATTGTGGCGTACCTTGCGGTTATGGTTATTGTTGGCGCAGTATTTTCAAAAAAGACAAAAAATGTCGGTGATTTTTATCTCGGCGGCAGAAAATTAGGACCTCTTGTAACGGCAATGAGTGCCGAGGCATCGGATATGTCAAGCTGGCTTTTGATGGGTCTGCCCGGTGTTGCTTATCTTACAGGTGTTGCCGACGCAGGCTGGACTGCTATCGGTCTGGCAATCGGTACATATTTTAACTGGCTGATTGTTGCAAAGCGTCTGCGCCAGTATTCAGCAAAAATCGGCGCAATTACTGTTCCCGACTATTTTTCTCTTAGATATAAGGATAAAAGTAAAATATTAATGGCTATTGCGGCAGTTGTAATTATTGTGTTCTTTGTTCCTTATACCGCCTCCGGCTTTGCCGCCTGCGGAAAGCTTTTCGGCACCCTTTTCGGCGTTGATTATCACATTGCTATGATTGTTTCTGCAATTATCATAGTAGGCTATACCTCCTTGGGCGGATTTAATGCCGCATCAACAACCGACTTCATTCAGTCTATTATAATGACAACGGCTCTTATTATAGTTCTTGTGTTCGGCGTTTCAAGGGCAGGCGGAATGGACGCAGTTATTGAAAATGCAAAATCACTTAACGGCTATGTTTCAATGTTTGAAACGTATGATGCCCAAACAGGCTCCGCTGTATCTCACAGCTTTTTGACGATTGTATCAACGCTTGCATGGGGCTTGGGATATTTCGGTATGCCTCATATTCTGCTTAGATTTATGGCTATTGAGGACCCCAATAAAATCAAAACCTCTCGCCGTGTCGGCACAGTATGGGTTGTTATTTCAATGTCGGTTGCTATTCTTATCGGTATTGTAGGCTTGGGAATGGTTAATAACAACGCTATCGCACCACTTGCAGACAGCGAAACAATTATTATTCAGATTGCCGAGCTGCTTTCAAAGAACGGTGTAGCTGCAGCGTTAATCGCAGGCGTTATACTTGCAGGTATTCTTGCCAGCACAATGTCAACTGCCGACAGTCAGCTTTTGGCGGCGTCATCCTCTGCCAGCGAAAATATCTTAGGCGGATTGTTTAAGCTTAAGCTTTCCGAGCAGGCAAAAATGATTGTTGCAAGAGTTACTCTTATTGCAATTTCGGTAATTGCCGTAATTATTGCGTGGGATTCAAATTCCTCCGTATTCGGCATTGTATCATTTGCATGGGCAGGCTTCGGTGCGGCATTCGGTCCTGTTGTTCTGCTTTCGCTTTTCTGGAAACGCTCAAACAAATACGGTGCAGTAGCAGGTATGATTTCCGGCGGTGCAATGGTATTTATTTGGAAATACGTAATCGCAGGACTCAGCGATGTGCTTAATATTTATGAGCTTTTGCCGGCATTCGTTATAGGACTTGTTGTAAATGTTGTTGTATCTCTTGCTACGAAGAAGCCGGAGCAGGAAATTATTGACGAGTTTGAAGAAGTAAAGACAATGAAATAATAACATTATGACAGAATAAAATTTATTTCTATTTTAATTGTCAGGTGTTATAATATCATTATGAAATACAAATATGAAATGCACTGCCATACCGGTATGGTAAGCCGGTGCGGCAGAGTAGAACCAAAGGAAATAGCAAAATTATATAAAGAACAGGGCTATTCAGGCATTGTAGTTACCGACCATTACAGTCCTATGACCTGGAAAAAGCCTCATCACATCCCCCGTCCCCAGAAGGAAATTCAGTTTTATCTTTCCGGTTACAGGGAAATGAAAAAATACGAGGATGAAGATTTTACTGTTTTGCTGGGTATGGAGCTTCGCCATTACGGCACCGCCAATGATTATTTGATTTACGGCGTTGAGGAGCAGTGGCTTGAAAAGCAGGGAAATCTGATGAAGCTTTTTGAACGTGATGTTTATCGTCTTATGCACAAGCAGGGTTATCTTGTTTATCAGGCGCACCCCTTCCGTCCCGGTATGCGTCGGTGTAATCCTAAATACATTGACGGAATAGAAGTGTTTAACGGCAAGACGGACAGGCAGTCAAATGAGGAGGCTTACCGCTGGGCGCAGGAAACAGGCAAGCTTATGGTTTCCGGCTCGGATTTTCACGTGGTAAAAAACCTTGCCAAAGGCGGAATTATCACTGATACCCCCATAAAAAATAACAGCGACCTTTTAAAAGCTTTAAGGTCGCAGGAATTTGAAATGATACAAAATTATGATTAACAATAACCGCTTGAGAATAGGCTCTCAAGCGGTTTTGTTATAGATTCATCAAATTTTTGAAATGTGTTTTTTTATGGCGTTAAATGTGGCATCGGAAATTATATGCTCAATTTTGCAGGCATCCGCCTCTGCATTTTTATCGTCAACTCCCAATTTCTTTAATGCCTTTGTAAGCAAAGTGTGCCGCTCGTAAATTTTCTTTGCCAAATCCATTCCCGAATCCGTAAGCGTCAGATAACCCTTTTCATCAACATTTATATATCCGTCGCTTTTAAGCAAATTTACTCCTCGGCTGACGCTGGGCTTTGAAAATCCCATATACTCCGCCACGTCAATAGAGCGTACATTGGGATTTTTCTCGCATAGCACATAAATTGTTTCAAGATACATTTCGCCTGATTCGTGCATATTCTCATCTCCGAAAAATATTTATATTTGTTATAATATCACAGGATAATATTTTTTTCAAGAAGTACCGAAAATCAAGGCCTGTTGGTTAACAGAATATTAATTTTACGCTTATTTATTGTTTTTATTATAAATATAATGTATAATATATAATAATTTTGATTAGCAATGCGGTGAAATTTTGAAGGTATTAGCAATAGGCGACGTGGTGTCCAAGCAGGGATGCGAATATTTGAGGCAGATTCTGCCCGGTTTAAAAAAAGAGTATAAAGCCGATATTACTATTGTAAACGGAGAAAATTCCGCTGTGGGCAACGGCGTTTTGCCACAAAGCGCACAGCATATTTTTGACAGTGGTGCCGACGTTATAACCTTAGGCAATCACTCGTTAAGACGTCCCGAAATTTACGATTTTCTTGATGAAAACGAATTTATAATACGACCTGCAAACTATCATTCCTCCGCTCCCGGCAGAGGTATGGCAATTATTGACAAGGGCTATTGCAAGGCCGCCGTTATAAATCTTCAGGGCTCGGTTTATCTTGAAAATATAGCAAATCCCTTTGATGCCGCCGATGAAATGATAAAGCAGGCTAAGGATGAGGGCGTGTCAATAATAATTGTTGACTTCCACGCCGAGGCAACAGGGGAAAAGCGTGCACTGGGATTTTATCTTGACGGCAGAATTTCCGCTCTGTTCGGCACTCATACTCACGTGCAGACCTCGGATGAGCAGATTTTGCCTAATTCAACAGGATATATTACCGATGTGGGTATGACGGGTCCTTATTATTCCGTTTTAGGCGTTGACCCGGAGATTGTTATTCAAAAGATGAAAACAAATCTTCCCGTAAGATTTGCAAATGTTGACGGACCCTGCGTTCTTGAAGGATGCTTTTTTGAAATTGATAATAAGACCGGTAAAACCGTTCATACAGAAAGGTTCAGGAGATAATGAAAAAAAGAGTTTTATCTCTGCTTTTGGCAGTTTCGGTGATTGCATCTGTGCTGGGCGCCTGCTCGGCAAAGACGGATAATCATAAATTAGTTACCGAAACCACCACCGAACAGTCGGCGGACACAAGTAATTTTAAGCTGAGCTATTCCCAGTCGGATTCTCTCAATCCGTATAAATCGGAAACATTAAATAATCAGATTGTTCAAACGCTTGTTTTTGATTCACTGTTCATACTTGATGAAAATTACGAGGCTCAGCCTTCTATGGCAACCGGCTATTCATATACGGATAACAAAACCTTAAATGTTACTATTCCCAGCGGACTTGTTTTTTCCGACGGGTCTGATATTGACAGCGGTGATGTTGTGCGCTCGTTTAATGAGGCGAAGGATTCACCCCGGTGGAAAAACAGCCTTAAAGCAATAGACAGTGCCTCTGCAAAAAGCGATACAGTCATTGCCTTTAAGCTTGCATATTCAAACCCAAATGCCCATAACCTGCTGACCTTTGCAATAGCAAAAGGCTCCGAGGATAAAAAAGGGTATCCTATCGGCTCCGGCAGATATAAGTTTGCCGAGGGTGGCGGCGAGGTTTATTTAACGGTTAATAAGAAATATGAAAATTTTAATCCTTCCTTTACAAAAATTGTTCTTATAAACATAACCTCCAACGAATCAATAGAAAATGCAATTAATATAGGCAATATCAGCTGGGCGTTTCGTGACCTTGCTTCCGGTGATAAGGTAAGAATGAAGTGCAGTAAAAAGGCTGTAAATATAAATAATCTTGTTTATATAGGTCTTAACGGCTATACTTCAATTACCTCCGACCCCAATATACGCCGTGCAATTTCCCTTGCGGTTGACAGGGACACCCTTGTAAAAAGCTCTTTTCAAGGTTATGCAAAAAGTGCGGTTTCCGTATTTAATCCCGTGTCAGCATTAGGTCAGGATACGGCTGTGTTTTCCTCAAGCGCAGATATAGCGGCGGCAAAGCAGGCTATTGCCCAGAGTAAATATAAAAAAGAGGACCTTAAAATTGATATTCTCACTAACAAAAACTCCAACAGAGTTGCGGCGGCACAGCTGATAAAGCAGCAGCTTGAAGCGGTGGGATTTAAGGTTACAATTAATAAAGAGGACAACAAAACATATAAATATAAAGTGGAAAAAAGGGCTTTTGACATTTATATCGGTGAAACAAAGCTTACTAACGATATGAATTTGTACAGCTTTTTCAAGGAAAGCGGAGCTACCCATTACGGAATAGATTTAGAGGATAGCTCCAGCGCAAAGGCGTATAAATCATATATGGACGGCAAGTCGGAAATAGGAAAATTCGTGCTTGAATTTTCGCAGGAAATGCCTTTTATACCGCTGGTGTACAGGCAGGGTATGATATGCTACTCAAAGTCAATGCACGGCGATATGCAGGGCTATTACGGCAACTATTTTTCAAATATAGAAGATTGGTATTATAACTGATATTTTTCAGGAGGTATTTATGGTTAAATTTGAAAATCCCAACGGTTATATTGAAATAACCAATAATTATTTTTCAAACCTTGTAGGAAACACCGCCAGAAGCTGCTTCGGCGTAACAAGAATGGTAAATTCAAATCCGTATCAAACCATTAAATCTGCTATCAAAAGCAAGGTGGATATGGATAATACAAGCGAGGGTGTAAGCGTCAGAAATGTAAACGGCGCCCTTATCATTGAACTGCATATCGCAGTTTCCTACGGCGTTAATATCAACGCCATTACCGACAGTATTGTGAACAAGGTGCGCTATACTGTGGAACAGGCAACCGGACTCAAGGTGTCCCAGGTTAATGTTCATATTGACGGTTTAAACTAACGGAGGAATTTTTATAATGATAACAGGGATAATGTTTCGTGACGGAATAATTTCCGCTTCAAACAATATTGCCAACAGCATACAGGCTGTTGACGCTCTCAATATATTTCCGGTGCCCGATGGTGATACCGGTACAAATATGTCAATGACAATCGGAGCCGCAGCCAAGGAAATGGCGGCAGTGCCCGATGACGCTCCTATCAGCGAGGTTTCCGCAAAATGTGCGTCCGCATTGCTCAGAGGTGCCAGAGGAAACTCCGGCGTAATTCTTTCGCTTATTTTCCGTGGTATGTCAAAGGCACTGAAGGGTCTTGACGAGGCGGATTCAAAGGCAGTTGCCCGTGCCTTTAAAATGGGCACCGAGGCGGCGTATAAAGCAGTAATGAAGCCTACCGAGGGTACAATTCTCACCGTTATAAGAAAAGCGGCTGAGGCGGCGGAGGAAATGGCTGAAATTCAGGAGGACCCTCTTGAAGTATGCTATGCCGCTTTGCTCAGTGCAAGAGACGCTCTTGCCAAAACACCCGAACAGCTTGAGGTGCTTAAAAAAGCAGGTGTGGTTGACGCCGGCGGACAGGGACTTATTCTCATCCTTGAGGGTATGAACAGTGTGTTCGGCCACGATGTTATTGTTCAGCCCTTGGACGGCTCGTCCGTTACCCCTGTTTCCGTGCCGGATAAATCCACAGTTGCAAAGGCAAGTGGGGATATTGAATTTGGCTACTGCTCGGAATTTCTTATTGAAAAGGCGAAAAATGCTCCCGACAAGGAGCCTAAAAAATTAAGGGCTTATCTTGAATCAATCGGCGACTGCGTTGTAGTTGTTGATGATGATAATATAATTAAGGTTCACGTTCATTCAAATGAGCCGGGCAATGTTATTCAGGCGGCTCTCAGATACGGACAGCTTATAAATATTAAAATAGACAATATGCGCTATCAGCACCGCAATGCCGAAACGGGCGTTACAGAGGGCGAAAAGGTTGTTGAGCCTGAAGCTGCTCAGCCGGAAAACAAGTACGGCTTTGTGGCAGTCTGCGCCGGCGAAGGCTTGTCGGAGCTGTTTAAGGATTTGGGCTGTGACGTGGTAGTAAGCGGCGGACAGACCATGAACCCCTCCACCGACGATATTCTTAATGCCGTTATGCAGACTCCTGCTAAAACAGTTTTCGTTTTGCCTAACAATAAAAATATTATTATGGCGGCGGAGCAGGCGGTTAATCTTACCTCTGACAGAGAGGTTAGGGTTCTTCGCACAAAAACAATACCCCAGGGTATTTCCGCAATGCTCAGCTTTGACGAAACTCAGGAAGCGGACGAAAACCAGATGGCAATGTCCGACGCCGCAGAGGCAGTTGAAACAGGTCAGGTTACATTTGCCGCCCGTGACAGTGATATAGACGGCAAGCCTATTAAGCAGGGTCAGATTATGGGTATGTGCAACGGCAAAATCCGTTATATCGGCGACGATAAAAACGAGATTGCCTTTAAAACTGCCGACAGGCTGTTTAAAAGAGGTGAGCATTCCCTTGTTACAATTATTTTCGGCGAGGGCGTGGATGACTCCGAAGCGGCGGCGGTTGAAGAAATGCTCAAAAATAAGTATTCAAACGATATTGAAATCAGCATAGTTGACGGCGGACAGCCGATTTACTATTATATAATTTCCGTGGAATAATATGGATTACAGTGATTACAGTATTCAATATATAAAGGGCGTCGGCGAAAAAAGAGCCCGGCTTTTCAATAAGCTGGGCATATTTGACGTTGACGGCCTTGTTCATTTTTATCCGAGAAAATACATTGACTGGAATAATACAGTAACGGTGAAGGAGACTGCCTCCGGCGACACTGTTTTTATTAAAGCAACTATGATTACACCTGTTAAGGAAAGCCTTATCAGAAAAGGACTTACCCTGTACAAGTGCAATTTCACCGACGGAGAAACCGTTATCCACGTTACGATTTTTAATAACAAATATCTGGCTAAATCCCTGCGCACCTTTGACGATTATGTGCTTTACGGCAAAATTGAAAAAAATTTTACCGAGGCACGTATGAGCTCTCCGCAGATTGAAAAGGCGGATAATAAGCCGGGAATACAGCCTGTTTATCCTGCAACGGAAAATCTTAACTCAAAGGCTATCTCAAAGGCGGTTAAATCCGCACTTGATAAAATTGAATTTTTTGAGGATACCCTAAGTGATGAAATTAAACAGCAGTACAATCTGTGCTCTCTTGATTGGGCGATAAGACAGATTCACTTTCCGACAGATTTAGATAATGTTGAAAAGGCGAGAAAAAGGCTTATTTTTGATGAACTGCTGACTCTTCGTTTGGGGCTTATTAAGTTTAAGTCAAAAAAATCAAATAAAAATTATTATAAACTGAAAAATGATTATACCGCAGAGTTTTTAAAGCTTCTGCCATTTACTCCTACCGGCGCACAGAGGAAAGCAGTCGGCGATTGTGCCACGGATATGCAAAGCGACGGTGCAATGAACAGGCTTATTCAAGGCGACGTAGGCTCCGGCAAAACCGCTGTTGCCGCCGCCGCAGTTTATTCCGTTATAAAAAACGGCTATCAGGCAGCGTTTATGGCACCTACGGAAATTCTTGCCCGACAGCATTACGAAACCTTTTTGCGCCTGTTTGAAAATTGCTCCGTTACGGTTGAACTGCTGACAGGCTCAACTAAAGCCAAGGAAAAACGTGAAATAAAGCAACGTCTTGCACAGGGCGAAATAGATTTGTTAATCGGCACCCACGCCATAATTCAAAATGATGTGGAATTTGCCGATTTAGCGCTGGTTATTACCGATGAACAGCACCGTTTCGGCGTTGAACAAAGGGCGGCGCTTGCTATGAAGGGCGCAAATCCTCACACTCTCGTAATGAGCGCAACGCCTATTCCGAGAACGCTTGGGCTTATTATCTACGGCGATTTGGATATAAGCGTTCTTGACGAGCTTCCTCCCGGCAGGCAGGAAATCAGGACGGATGTTGTAAACTCCTCCTATCACGAAAGAATATATAAATTTATCAGGAAAGCCGTTGATTCGGGGCATCAGGCTTACATAGTCTGCTCTCTCGTTGAGGAGGGTGAAAACGACCTTATCCCTGCCACCGAGTATGCTCAGAATTTAAGCGAAGGAGCTTTTAAAGGATATAATTTGGGACTTCTCCACGGCAAAATGAAGCCAAAGGAAAAGGAGGCGGTTATGTCTGCCTTTGCCCGTGGTGATGTTGATATTCTTGTGTCAACTACTGTTGTGGAAGTAGGTGTTGACGTGCCTAATGCAACGATAATGCTTATTGAAAATGCCGACCGTTTCGGCCTTTCACAGCTTCACCAGTTAAGAGGCAGAGTAGGCAGAGGCAGAGACCAATCCTATTGTATTCTTGTGTCCGACAATAAGAGCGACTCCTGCAAGGAGCGGCTTTCGGTAATGAAAAATACTAACGACGGCTTTAAAATTGCAGATTACGATTTGCAGACAAGAGGACCCGGCGACTTTTTCGGCAAACGCCAGCACGGTCTGCCCAACTTGGTTATAGCGGATATGCTAAAGGATACCGAAACTCTTGCCCTTTGTCAAAAATGTGCCGAGCAAATGATTGCCGACGACCCGAATTTAGACAAATATCCTCAGCTTTGCCTGAACATCACAAAAATGTTTAGAAACACCGACTATTAATGCATCAAAAAATCCCCCTGACATTGTTAAGTCAGGGGGAATATTATTGTGCTTAATTACTGCTTTGCGCCTTCGTCAAACATTTCAAGAGCCTTTACGCTGGCGGCGAAACAGTTTGCAAGACCTTCTTCATTCATATTGTCATAAGTATCACGTCTTGTATGATAATAGTCCTCAAGCTTGTGATTAAGTCCTGTAATACCTGTTGCACGGAAGCCTGCCTGTGCAAATGCGGCAGAGTCGGTAGCACCGCCGAGAGGAGGAACCCAGCCTTTTTTACAGGGTACGTCAATGGATTTAGCGGCTTCCATAAACAAATCCGATACATCCTTGTCTGCGGCAACGGTGCCGTTAAGGTCACGGTAGTTTGTCATAAGGAATTTGGGGTCGTGGATTGTGTCGTAAGAAATGATGAATGTGGGAACGTCCTTAAAGTCATCCTTGTGAGCCTCACACCAAGCCTTTGCGCCACGGAGACCTGCTTCCTCGGAGCCGGTAAGAACAACACCCAATTCTGTGTTTTCAAGCTCAATACCTTCGTCTTTAAGAGCCTTAAGAATTGCGATGCCCATATAACAGCCTGAAAGGTTGTCGTTTGCACCGTCAACTACCTTTTTGTAGTTAACCATAAAGTAAAGACCGATAAGAAACGGTACAAAGATAAGACCGATAAGACCTGCCTTTACAACAGGGTCGGTAACAGAAGCGGCACCGAATGAAACACCGTTTTTGATTATGTAGATTATGGAAATAACTGCATAATAAACTGCGCCGACACCGCAGAGTATTGCATGTCCTTCAAAGCCTACACCGCCAAGAGCGTAGTTTACAGGCCATTCCCAAGCGGCGTCGGGATGTCCGTTAAAGATAATACGTCTTTTAACCTCGCCGGCTGGCTTTTTGATTGCCGTTACGTTGTGACCCGTTTTTTCAGGAAAGATAGGGTCAATAATCTTTTTGTAAAAGCCAAATTCTGCAAGAACAATGGCAAGTCCGGCGGCTATAAGAATAACCGAAATAAGCGGACAGTAGAAAAACATCAAAACTGCAAGAAGTACAAATGAAATTGTGAAGAAAATCCAGCCGTAGAATGCGCCGGGATGCTCCTTGAATTCCTCTACCTCTGCCGTATCACAGCCACAGTCCTTTTTAAGAACTCCTGCCATATACTCACAGGCCTGATGCTCGCCCTTTGAGCCGGGGCTTCTTTTTTCAAAGGTTTTGCATATATGAGTGATTTCGTCAATCATATATTTTGCGGCTTTGTCTTTTTTGTCAATAATCTTTTTTAAATCCATAAAGACTCCTCCTAATAATATGTTAGTAAAATAATAACATAATCAACAGTAAGTTTCAAGCAATAGTACAAATTGTATAAGATTTTGTTGAAATATTTTTTAAATAATACCTAAAGTATCATAAATTGATAATTGTTTTTATAATATTTTGTTGGTAATTGTAAATTTGATAATATTATGATAAAATAATTCGGTAAATGAATTTTTGCGGAGGATTTTTTATGGATTTGCCTAAAGACCCGTTTATGCTTTTGAGCGTTGTTAATACAAAGTTGAGGGACAATTATTCAAGCCTTGATGATTTGTGTGATGATTTACAGCAGGATATGGTTCATCTAATCAGCACCCTTGAATCAATAGGATACACTTATGACGAAAGCAGTAACCGCTTTTTTTAGGCTAATTTAAGGGGATTTTAGTATGGATAAACTTGAGCGCCGGGGTCACCGTCAGCGTATGCGCAACGCATATTTAAAGGGCGGTGCCGATTCAATGGCAGACCATAATATTCTTGAACTGTTTTTGTCGCTGGTTATTCCTCAAAAGGATGTTAAACCGCTGGCGTACGATTTGATAAATACCTTCGGCTCGCTGGAGCGTGTAATATCCGCACCGCCTCAAAGGCTTATGGAGGTTAACGGAGTAGGGGAGAATACGGCAATTCTGCTTAATCTTGTTAAGGATATAAATACCAGAATTGATTTAAACAAAAATAAGGACGTTGTAAAGCTCAGCTCTGTTCAGCAAACGCTTACCTATGCCGAAAATGTGCTTAAAAGCAGTGTCAATGAGAAAATACTTTTAATAACTCTTGATAACGATTTGCGTGTGATTAAATCAACCATCGTTTCCGAGGGCGTGGTTAACTGCGCCAATGTTGAGCCTAAAAAGATTGTGGAGTGTGTAATCAGGGATAATGCCTCATCGGTTGTTTTGGCGCATAATCATCCCGGCGGAAAGCCGTCGCCCTCTCCTGCCGATTTGAGCTTTACTATTACAATTCAGGATATTCTTAAAAAAATCAATGTAAAAATGCTTGACCATATCATCGTGGGCGAAAGCAGCTCCTTTGCTATGAATTCCGACCCTCGCTATATGATGTATTTTGAATAAATCCGAAAAACACCCCGAACTGAAAAGCTCGGGGTGTTTTGTGTAAGTTATGTACTGATTATTTCTCAGCGTACTTGTCGGTACCGTTCCAGCTATACATAGCACGGATTTTCTCGCCGACTTCTTCAAGCTGATGGTTAGCTTCCATTTCTCTCTTAGCCTTGAAATGAGCCCAGCCGTTGTTAGCCTCTGTGATGAACTTAGAAGCAAATGTACCGTCCTGAATTTCCTCAAGAACCTTCTTCATTTCTTTCTTAGTCTCATCAGTGATAAGTCTCTTACCTGTTTCGTAATCGCCGAATTCAGCAGTGTTGGAGATTGAGTATCTCATCTTTGAGAAACCGCCTGAATAGATAAGGTCAACGATAAGCTTCATTTCGTGGATGCACTCAAAGTAAGCGTTTCTCGGGTCGTAGCCTGCTTCAACAAGTGTTTCAAAGCCTGCCTTCATAAGAGCGGTAACACCGCCGCAGAGAACTGCCTGCTCACCGAACAGGTCTGTTTCTGTTTCGCACTTAAAGGTTGTTTCAAGAATTGCTGCACGAGCGCCGCCGATGCCTGCGCCGTAAGCAAGAGCTGTGTCAAGGCAGTGACCGGTAGCGTCCTGATATACTGCAACAAGACAAGGTGTGCCTTTGCCCTCTTTGTACTCTGAACGTACTGTGTGACCCGGTGCCTTAGGAGCAATCATAAATACATCAATGTTTGATGGAGGTACGATTTGCTTAAAGTGAATGTTAAAGCCGTGAGCAAATGCAAGTGCCTTGCCCTCTGTAAGATTCGGCTCAATGTCGTTCTTATAGATAGAAGCCTGCTTCTCATCAGGTGTAAGTATCATAATAACATCTGCAGCCTTTACAGCCTCAGCAGTTGTCATAACCTTAAGTCCAAGCTCTTCAACGTGCTTCCATGATTTTGAACCTTCATAAAGACCAACGATTACGTTTACGCCGCTTTCGTGAAGATTGAGTGCGTGTGCGTGTCCCTGTGAACCAAAGCCGATGATAGCAACTGTTTTGCCGTCAAGGAAGCTCAGGTTACAATCTGATTCATAAAAAATCTTAGCTTCTGCCATTTTCTTTTCCTCCGAAAAATTTATTTTAAGGCAAGTTATGTTGTATGACCACTTGCCCTGTTTCATAACAATTCATATTATAAC
>JBJEPO010000074.1:0-2601 GCA_051881275.1 Eubacterium sp.
AGCCGTGCACGGTGTAGCGACGGCGCATATCGTAGTCCTCTCGCATTTTGCGTATATCGTCACTGCCGTTTCTGAGAGCGTCAATGGCGGCATATTGAGAGGTTGTAGGCGCAGACATAATTGCAAACTGATGCAGTTTTGTCATTTGCTCAATTATTTTTTTAGGTCCTAATGCGTATCCAAGACGCCAGCCTGTCATAGAATAAGTTTTTGAAAAGCCGTTAATAACAATGCATCTCTCCTGCATACCGGCTATTGAGGCTATTGAAATATGTCCCTCTGAGGTGTATGTCAGCGCACTGTAAATTTCATCCGAAATAACAAGCAAATCGTGTTTGATTATTACTTCTGATATTGCCTTAAGCTCGCTTTCGTTCATAACCGCACCCGTTGGGTTGTTCGGATAAGGAAATACCAGTGCCTTTGTTTTATCGGTTATTGCGTTTTCAAGTGCCTGAGGCGTCAGTTTAAACTCGTCTTCTTCATAAGTTACGAGAGGAGTAGCAATTCCTCCGCAAACCTCAACAATAGGCTTGTAGCACACAAAGGAAGGCTCAACCACCAACACCTCGTCGCCGGGCTCAACGATTGAGCGTATAGCCATATCAATGCCCTCGGAGCCGCCTACCGTAACCAAAACCTCATCGTCCGGATTGTATTTTACAAGATAGTTTTCGGCATAGAATTTTGAGATTTCACTCCTTAGTTCAGCAAGACCTGCGTTGGCGGTGTATCTTGTACTGCCTCTTTCAAGGGTGTCTATTCCCTGCTGTCTTATATGCCACGGAGTTAAAAAATCAGGCTCGCCCACGCCGAGAGAAATTACATTATCCATTTCCTGTGCTATTGAAAAGAATTTTCTTATGCCCGACGGCTTAACATCAACGATTTTTTTATTTAAAAATCTGTCGTAATCAATCACAGTGAGATATTCCCCC
The DNA here is from genome assembly GCA_051881275.1 of Eubacterium sp. Classification (GTDB taxonomy): domain Bacteria; phylum Bacillota; class Clostridia; order Oscillospirales; family Acutalibacteraceae; genus Eubacterium_R. Next base: position 939 of record JBJEPO010000074.1, read on the forward strand.
TGTCATCCTTAGGGGCAGTACCAAAGAAAATTCCCTGTTCTTTATATTTTTTCAAAATGAAATGAGTTGCGGTGGAAACAACATCCTCAAGAGGAGAAAGACGTTTTGCAACAAACATAGCAACCTCCTGAAAGGATTTGTCCGTTACCATACAGCAAAGGTCATAGCCTCCGCTCATAAGATAAATGCTCTCAACCTCGTCAAGCTGTGAAATTCTCTGTGCAATATCGTCAAAGCCATGACCGAATTTCGGCTGAACCTTTATTTCAATAAGAGCAGTAACAGTTTGGGCGTGTGCTTTATCCTTATCAATCAGCGCTTTATATCCTTTGATAACGCCTGTCTGCTCGTAAAGGCTGATTTTTTCCGCAACCTCCTCCTCGCTTATGCCAAGCATAACTGCAAGCTCGCTGTTAGTAAGCCTGGGATTGTTTTCAAGCAAATAAAGTAATCTGTCCATACTGTTCTCCTTTCAGTTTAACCTATTCAATAGTTACCGTAAGCGGCTGTCTGTTTTCAAAAATAGTAAATTCGTCATAACCGCACTCTTTTAGGATGTCCATACCGATATCAATTCCCTGACATACCTTGTCATAATAATGAGAGTCGGAGCCGATTGTTACGTATTTTCCTCCCATATCGTGAAAGCGTTTAATCAACTCTTTGTTTGGAAGCGTGTCCTTCATATCCATAAACAGTCCCGATGTGTTCAATTCAAGTGCTTTGTCATTCTTAATAAGTGTAGCAAAAATTTCGTCAATTATATCATAGTATTTTGTTATATCAACATTTATATGCTCCCTTGCAACAATATATCTTAACGGATAGGTCAGATGAGCGAGAGAGTCAAAATTATTCCACTGACAAAGCTTTAATTCGTTTTCAAAGTATTGAGTAAGCAGCTCGTCAATATCGTAATTCTTATAATCAAGATAATAGAAATCCTCCATATTTTCAAGATTGTGAATTGAACCGAGAACAAAATCATATTTAAAATCGTTAAGTATCTGCTCCGATAAGGGCTTGTTATAAATAGCCTGACCTATCTCCAATCCCTGTAAAACAAGAAGCTTTCCTTCAAAGCTCTGCTTTGCCATAAATGTTTCCACAAACTGATTTGTGGTAAACGCCCTGAAATCAAAATCCTTTGCGTCAATTTCGCAGTGGTCGGTAATGGCAATTCCCATACTTTCCTTTTTAATTGCACCCTCGCACATCAAAACACAGGAATGATTACCGTCAAAGGAATTGTCGGAGTGGGTATGCATATCAATAATATTTTTGTATTTCATTTAATTAATCACCTGCCGCATTTTTAATATTCTATCACATAATTGAACTTTTTTAAATAAAAAATATTATATTTTATAATAATTTACAAGTTTTGTTGAAAAACACAGGCAGGTTTGATATAATTCATATAGTTATATTTTAGGAGGTAACAAAAATGAAAGCGGTAATTACTGTTGTAGGTAAGGATACTGTGGGTATTTTAGCTAAGGTATCGGGTATCTGTTCCGAAAGCAATGTAAATATTGTAGAGGTAACTCAGTCTATTCTTCAGGATATGTTTTGTATGATAATGCTTGCCGATACTACGGCGGCGACTGTTCCGTTTACTCAGCTTGCTGAGACTCTTGAAAATTACGGTAAAGAAAATAAT
>JBJEPO010000075.1:0-14309 GCA_051881275.1 Eubacterium sp.
TAGCTCCTGTACTGTGCAAAGGTCCTCAAAAAAGTCATAGCACTCCTCTCTTGTTTCAAGTGCAAGAACTGCTTTAAAAAGAAAATCAAGGTTTTTATCTTCTAATTTATTGTTCATAACTGCCTCCGAAAATATATAGCTTTAGTGACGATATATATTTTAACACACTAAAGTTTGAAAGTAAAGAAAAATCCCCGAAAATTCGGAGATTTTTCAAAATTTTATTCTTTAATTAATTCATCATAGAAATCAAAGCAGTCAAATGTGGCAAAATAATCCTTCGGTGTTTCTGCTCTGCGGATAAGCTGATAGCTTCCGTCCTCTTTAAGCAGAATTTCCGCACTCTTTAATTTGCCGTTATAGTTGTAGCCCATTGAAAAGCCGTGAGCACCTGTATCGTGAATAAACAGTATGTCGCCCATATCTACCTTCGGTAGCATTCTGTCAATGGCAAATTTATCGCTGTTTTCGCAAAGAGAGCCTGTTACATCGTACTTGTTATTACAAGGCTCGTCCTCCTTGCCTAAAACGGTGATATGGTGATATGCACCGTAAATTGCAGGACGCATAAGGTTTACTGCACAGGCGTCAACGCCGATATATTCCTTGTGAGTGTGCTTTTCGTTGATAGCGGTTGTAACAAGACCGCCGTAGGGACCCATCATAAATCTGCCCATTTCGGTATAAATAGCCACGTCGCCCATTCCTGCCGGTACGAGAACCTCATCATATACCTTATGTACGCTTTCACCGATTACCTTAATATCGTTAGGCGCCTGGTCAGGCTTGTAAGGAATACCTACGCCTCCGGAAAGATTGATAAATTTAATATCAGCACCTGTTTCCTTCTTCAAATCAACCGCAAGCTCAAAAAGAACCTTTGCAAGCATAGGATAGTAGTCGTTTGTTACTGTGTTGCTGGCAAGAAAAGCGTGGATGCCAAACTCCTTTACACCCTTTGACTTCATAATCTTAAATGCTTCAAAAATCTGCGGGGTGGTCATTCCGTATTTTGCGTCGCCGGGATTGTCCATAATGTCGTTGCTGATTTTGAACATTCCGCCGGGATTGTAACGACAGCTCATTTTTTCAGGTAGCTTTCCGCAAGCCTTTTCTACCGCTTCAATATGTGTTATGTCATCAAGGTTGATGATACCGCCTAAATCGTCGCACATTTTAAATTCTTCAATAGGGGTATCGTTTGAGGAAAACATAATGTCATCCCCTGTTGCTCCGATTGTTCTTGACATCATAAGCTCTGTCTTAGATGAACAGTCACAGCCGCAGCCGTATTCTCTTAAAATGTTAATCAAAAACGGATTTGGAGTTGCCTTTACCGCAAAGTATTCCTTAAATCCTTCATTCCAGGAAAATGCCTCTTTAAGAGCCTTTACGTTTTCTCTTATTCCCTTTTCATCATACAGATGAAAGGGTGTAGGATATTCCCTAATAATTTCCTGTGCCTTTTCAAGGCTTACAAATGGTCTTTTGTTCATTGGTGTGTCCTCCGTATTCATCACTTAAAGTGCTTCTTCTATCAAAGATTTGATTTTATCAAGTCCCTCGCCGTTAACCGAGGAAAACGGTATTACAGGAATATCTCCTGCACAGGCTAATTCTGCTTTAGAATCTTCAAGACGTTTTTTATACTCTTTTACCTTTAACTTGTCCGCCTTAGTCATTACAATGATAAAAGGTATATTATTGTGCTTTAAAAATTCTATCATGGAATAATCGTCGGCTGACGGTTTATGGCGCATATCAACAAGCTGAACAACAAGCTTTATATTACGTCCGCTTTGAAAATATCCCTCCATAAGCTCGCCGAACCTGCTTTTTTCCTGCTTGCTTATTTTTGCGTAGCCGTAACCGGGCAAATCTACAAAATTTACATTGTCAACATTGTAAAAGTTAACAGTAATTGTTTTTCCCGGAACGGAGCTTACACGTGCAAGAGACTTTCTGTTAAAAAGTTTGTTTAAAAGTGAACTTTTACCTACATTTGAACGCCCGGCAAATGCGATTTCAGCTTTGTCTGAAACAGGAAGCTGGGCGGATATTCCGTAGGCCTTGTCAAATTGTGCATTATTGTAATTCATAATTTACTGTGTTATGACAGCGGTGCTGTCCTTGCTTTCGTCGTTTATAATTTTATCCGTAGCTTTCTTTTTAATTTTTTCTGCGGGATGGGGCATATATTCAAGTGCATAAGGCAAAAGCTCGTCAAATTTGCTTACTGATACAAAATTAACGGATTTTTTAACCTCATCGCTTATCTCCTGAAGGTCTTTGCAGTTGTCCTTTGGAATAATTACCGTAGTACAGCCTGCTTTGTATGCCGCCATTGATTTTTCTTTAAGTCCGCCGATGGGAAGTGCTTTTCCTTTTAAAGAAATTTCTCCGGTCATTGCAATGTCACTGCGGATAGGAATACCGGTAAGCTCGCTGACAACAGCCGTTGTAATTGCAAGTCCTGCCGACGGACCGTCCTTTGGCACCGCCGCCTCAGGTGTGTGAATATGTATATCCTTTGTCTTGTAAAAATCCGTGTCAATGCCGTATTCCACAGCCTTGCTTCTTACATAGCTTACGGCGGTTTTTGCGCTTTCCTTCATAACATCGCCCAAATTTCCCGTAAGTTCAATTTTTCCGGTGCCCTCAAGTGCTGATACCTCAATAGGAAGCATTGTGCCGCCTACGGAAGTCCAGGCAAGACCGTTTACAGTGCCAACGGTGTTATGCTTTTCAACAGCTTCCTTTTGGTATTTTTCAACGCCGATATAACTGTTAAGATTTTTTATATCCGCTTTAAAGGATTTTGCACCGTTTTCAAGGTCAACAGACGCTTTTCTGCAAAGAGTTGAAATCTGCTTTTCCAATGCTCTGACGCCTGCTTCTCTTGTGTAGCATTCAATAATCTTATAAATTGCACCGTCGGTAATCTTAAATTCCCTGCTTGAAAGAGAGTGCTTTTTCATCTCTTTTTTTACAAGATGCTTTTTTGCGATATTGAATTTTTCCTCGGTGGTGTATGAATTAAGCTCAATAACCTCCATTCTGTCATATAACGGAGCGGAAATAGTTGAGGTATCATTAGCAGTGGTAATAAACAATACCTTGCTCAAATCAACGGGAAAATCAATATAGTGGTCGTTAAAATGAATGTTTTGCTCCGGGTCAAGTGCTTCAAGCAGTGCTGATGCAGGGTCGCCCTTGTAATCCTGACCTACCTTGTCTATCTCGTCAAGCAGGATAACAGGGTTCATTGTTTTGCTTTTTATCACAGCGTCAATAATTCTGCCGGGCATTGCGCCGATGTAGGTTCTGCGATGACCTCTGATTTCAGCCTCATCGTGAACACCGCCCAATGCCACACGTACATATTCCCTGTTCATAGATTTTGCAAGTGATTTAACGATACTTGTCTTACCTACTCCGGGAGGTCCGTATAAACAGATAATCTGTCCGTTAAAATCGGGATTTCTCTTGAGTACGGCAAGGGATTCAACAATTCGTGTTTTTACCTTATCAAGTCCGTAATGGTCATTATCAAGAATTTTACGGGATTTTTTCAAATCAATTGAATCTACCGAGTATTTTCCAAAAGGAATTTCAAGACATTTGTCAAGATAATTTCTTACCACGGTGCCTTCGTGCGAACCGCCGGGCATACGTGCAAGCTTGTCACATTCCTTATTTAATTTTTCTTTGATTTCGTCACTGCATTGCAATTCGCCGATACGTGCTCTGTATTCATCTGCCTCTGCGGCAGGATTATCACCCTCGCCGAGAGATTCGGAAATTACACGCAGTTCCTCTCTCAAATAGTAATCACGCTGATTTTTGTCAATTTCCTTTTGAACCTTTTCCTGTATTTCTGCCTGGGTTTCAAGCATAATACACTCTTTTTCAATAAACTCAACAAGGGTTTTGAGTCTTTGTGACGGGTCAACGGTTTGAAGCACTGTCTGCTTGTCTGTATAATCAATAAATGTGTTTGAGCAAACATAGTCGGCAAGCTCGCCGATGTCACTTGTACCTATTACCTTGGAAATAACCTCGCCGGAGATTTTAGGCACCATTGAGGCATAGTATTCAAATTGTTCCTTAACAATTTTTGTATATGCCTCGTCCTGCGGTGTCATACTGCATTTAATTTCACTGATGCCGTCAATAATTCCGCATAAAAAGGGCTTAACCTGACTTAATGTTATCAGTCGTCCTCTTTTAAGTCCTTCAACAACTACACGTAGATTTTGACTGTTGGGAATTTTTATCATCTGCTTAATTTCACAGATAACACCCACACTGTACATATCATCAAGAGTCGGGTCTGCAACGCCTATATCCTTTTGGCTGACAAGAAAAATCTTCTGGTCGCCTTTCATTGCATTTCGCAAAGCAGAGATACTCTTTTTTCTGCCTACGTCAAAATGAAGCGTCATTTTAGGAAATACAACAAGACCCCTCAAGGGTATTACAGGTATATTATCAAATTGTTCTGCGTTATCAATAAAAGTAATATTGTTATCCATATTAATGTTCCTCAAAAATAATTGGTATATATTATAATATAAAATTATTTTAAACGCAATATTTTTAGTTATAATTATTTAAAATACTGTACTTTTAACGAAAAAACCGACTGAAACACGGTTCAGTCGGTGAAAATTATGCATTTTTCAGTTCGCTTGAAGTGAGTTTAAGCGGTTTTTTCTGCTTATTTCTTCTGATAACAGGGTCAGCACCGTTTCTTACGCAGTCCTCGGTGATGGTTATACGCTCAATGGTATAATCGGAGGGTATCGTAAACATAAGCTCGTTTAAAATGCTTTCAAAAACGCTTCTTAAACCTCTTGCGCCTGTCTTTCTTTCCAATGTGACATCAGCCATTGCCTCAAGTGCCTCCGGTCTGAAATCAAGTGTAACGCCGTCCATTTCAAACAGCTTAACATACTGCTTAACGATGGAGTTTCTCGGCTCAGTCATAATTCTTACAAGTGCCTGCTTATCAAGATTTTCAAGCACGGTCAGTACGGGGATTCTTCCTATAAGCTCGGGAATAAGACCGTATTTAACCAAATCGTGCTGAATGACGTTTTTCATAATTTCGTCCTTGCTGACTTCCTTGGCACCGTCCAATTCTGTATTAAATCCAAGAGAATTTTTGCCTATTCTCTTTTCAATAATCTTTTCAATTCCGTCAAAAGCACCGCCGCAGATAAACAGAATATTAGTTGTATCTATCTGAATAAATTCCTGCTGAGGATGCTTGCGTCCCCCTCCGGGAGGAACATTTGAAACAGTGCCCTCAAGAATTTTGAGCAAAGCCTGTTGTACGCCTTCACCGCTTACATCACGGGTAATTGAACGGTTTTCGCTTTTACGTGAAATCTTGTCAATTTCATCAACGTAAATAATTCCACGCTGGGCTTTTTCAATGTCAAAGTCAGCCGCCTGAATAAGACGAAGTAAAATATTTTCTACGTCCTCGCCTACGTAGCCTGCCTCAGTAAGAGTAGTGGCGTCGGCAATGGCAAAAGGAACATTGAGGATTTTTGCCAAGGTCTGCGCCAGCATAGTTTTGCCTACACCGGTGGGACCCAAAAGCAAAATATTGCTCTTTTGAAGCTCAACGTCACCGTCATTGCCGTAGTAAATACGCTTATAATGGTTATAAACCGCAACGCTCAGTGCTTTTTTTGCGTCGTCCTGACCGATAACATATTCATCAAGCTTATCCTTGATTTCCTGCGGCTTTGGCAGTACGATGTCTTCCTCCTTTGAGGAATCCTTTTTTGCACGGAAAGGCTCGCCGATTAAGTCGTTGCAAAGCGCAACGCACTCGTCGCAGATAAATACGTTGGGACCCTCTATTAACTTGTGAACCATTGATTCGGATTTACCGCAAAAAGAACATCTTGCCATGCGTGAATCTTCGTCGTTTCTGCTCATTAAAGTAAAGCCCCTTTATCTTTTTTCTATAACCTTATCAACAAGACCGTATTCCATTGCTTCCTGTGCGCTCATTCTGTTGTCACGGTCTGTATCCTTTGCGATAACTTCAATATCCTTGCCGCAGTTTTTAGCAAGAATTCTGTTAAGCTTTTCCTTTGTTTTAATAAGGTCACGGGCGGCAATTTCAACATCAGTTGCCTGTCCTGTAATTCCGTTTCCGCCGATAAGAGGCTGGTGGATAAGGATTTCACTGTTAGGCAGAGCAATTCTCTTTCCTTTTGCGCCGCTGGAGAGCAAAAATGCGCCCATGCTTGCCGCCATACCCATACAAATTGTTGATACGTCACACTTTATATACTGCATTGTATCGTAAATTGCAAGACCTGCGGTAACAGAACCGCCGGGTGAATTAATGTAAAGAGAAATGTCTTTTTCGCTGTCCTGTCCCTCAAGGAACAAAAGCTGTGCTACAACCAAGGATGCGGTTGTATCGTTTACTTCATCTGAAAGAACAATAATTCTGTCGGAAAGCAGACGTGAAAAAATATCTACACTGCGCTCTCCTGAGCTTGACTGTTCAATAACATAAGGCATTGATGCCATATAAATCACTATCCTTTAAATAAATTAGTAATTATGCTTTTTTTGCACTGTCAACGATAAGGTCAACAGCCTTTCTTGTCTGAATGTCCTTTGCAAGCTGGTCTGCAGGAACGGCATTTTTAATCTGCTCTGCTTCCATTTGATACTGCTCTGCAAGCTTTGCAACCTCTGCATCAATTTCTTCTTCGGTTGCCTCAATTTTTTCAGCCTCAATTATTGCTGTAAGAGCAACGGAAGCCTCAACCTGCTTTTTAGCACCGTCCATAAATGATGCCTTGAACGCTTCTCTGTCCTGACCCATATATGAAAGATATGTATCAAGATCAAGTCCCTGCATCTGCAGACGGTATGCGTAATCCTGTACCATTTCATCGCATCTGTTGTTAATCATACATTCGGGAATTTCAACCTCCATATTATCAACAACCTGCTCAATAAGCTGATTTTCAAAATCAGTCTTAGCGTCATTTTCTTTCTTTTCGCTGATTTGCTTTCTGATGTCGTCCTTCAACTCGTCAAGTGTGTCAAATTCGGAAACATCCTTAGCAAATTCGTCATCAAGCTCCGGAAGCTCCTTAGTTTTAATCTCGTTGATTTTTACTTTGAAAACTGCGTCCTTGCCTGCAAGCTCAGGAGTGTATTCTTCAGGGAAGGTAACGTTTACGTCAAATTCCTCACCTGCTTTGTGACCTGCAACCTGCTCCTCAAAGCCGGGGATAAAGGAGTTTGAACCAAGCTCAAGAGGATAGTTCTCGCCTTTACCGCCTTCAAAAGCAACACCGTCGTTGAAGCCTTCAAAATCAATTTCTGCAGTGTCGCCCATCTGTGCTTCTCTGTCCTCAACAGTGATAAGTCTGCTGTTACGGTCCTGCATATTTTTAAGCTCTTCCTCTACATCCTCGTCGGAGGCTTCGGTTTCAAGCATTTTTGCCTCAAGTCCTTTGTATTCGCCAAGCTTAACCTCCGGGTATGAAGTAACCTTCATTTTCATTTCTACACCCTCGGATTTGCTCATTACAGGTACTTCAAGGTCATAAGGAGAATCAACAGCATTGATTCCTGCCTCTTTGATTGCCTCGGATACAGCCTGAGGATAAACAATTTCAAGCGCTTCTTCAAAGAAAGCACCTTCGCCGTAAACCTTTTCAACCATACCCTGAGTAGCCTTGCCCTTTCTGAATCCGGGAAGCTGAATTGATTTTCTCTGCTTCATATAAGCGGATTTGCAGGCGTTAGTAAAGGTTTCGGAATCAACAGTAACCTCAATTTCATATACGTTTGTATCTACTTTATTAGATGACTTAAGTGCCATATTAATGACCTCCTTAAATTTATTTATTTTATCATCGGTATGGCATTATAACATACATATAATAAAAAAACAACAATATTTAAAATTTTTTAATCAACTTTGGTACAAAATTTAATCTGTCGCAGGAAATCAGTTTAAAATCTATACCGTCAACAATTTCGTCAACGGCAATTTTTGCTGCCACACCGTGAAGATGCCCATAAAAGCATTTTTTTATACCGTTTTCATTCAATAAGGATATTATTTCCTCACATTTTAGATTGGCAGTAAGGGGAGGATAATGCAAAAAAATTATTTTTTCTTCACATTCTGCGCTGTCTATTGAAAATTTTATTCTCTGTAATTCCCTGTTTAATATTTTTTCATCGTGTTCTTCTTCGCTTTCAAACATCCATCCTCTGCTGCCGCAAACGCTTACGTCACCGACCGTAAATGAATTGTTGTGAAGAATTTTTATTGTGTCAAAGCCCTTTGATTCAATAAATTTATTCATTTTTGAGGCGGTGTTCCACCAGTAATCGTGATTGCCCTTCAATATTATTTTTTCACCGTTTAGTTTATTTATATAATCAAAATCAGCCGTAAGCTCGTCAAAATTCATTGCCCAGCTTATATCCCCTGCAATAACTACTGTATCGTTGTCTGTTACAATACTGTTCCAGTTGCTTTGCAGTCTGTCGGTATAATTATTCCAGCCGGGAAAAGAATCCATAGGCTTATTTGTGCCGAAGGACAAATGTGTGTCGGCAATAGCGAAAAGTGACATAAAATCTCCTTGAATAATTTTGAAAATTCAACTAAAAATAACACAGAAGGGAGTGAAAAAAATGAATAATGAAATCAAAGGAATCTCTTGCGAGGTTAAAAACTGCGTATATCACGATATGAGCAACGCTTGTACAGCAGGTCATATTACAGTTGGTAATAAATCAGCAACAAAAACTGCTGAAACTGCCTGCGAAACATTTGAATGCTGTGAAGACTGCAACTGCAAATAATTTTAAAATCAACAAAAGGGCGGCTCATATTTTGAGCCGCCGATTAATTATAAATTCAGCAGAGTGAATACCATCTCGCTCATATTTTCTTTACTGCAAACCTGTGTAAATCTTACTTTCTTTTCCTTCAGTGCCTGAAGCGGTTTGGGTACCGGAGTATTTGTTACCTTGCTGAGCTCGTCAACAATATCAAATTCGTCAAGAGTTGATTTTTCTCCTGTAACTGCGTCAAGAACACTGGCGGAAAACTTATATGGCGACGCAGTTGAATCTATTACTGTTGGTATATCGTCATTGGTATTTTTTACATAGTCAAGATATACGCTGACTGCAACTGCGGTATGAGTGTCGCAAAGATATCCGTAATCGTCAAACTGCTCCTTGATGGTGGTAAATACCGATTTCTCATCACAGTAGCCTGCGGCAAACAATTCCTTAATATCATTTATAAGCTTATCCGATACCTTGTATTCACCGTTGCTTGAAAGCTTATTCATAAGGTCGGACACAAGTATATCATCCTCACCGCTGATATGATATAAAAGTCTTTCAAGATTTGATGAAATAAGGATATCCATTGACGGCGATGTTGTTGTAAAGAACTCTCTGTTCTTATTGTAATCGCCTGTTGTAAGGAAATCCGTAAGAACATTGTTTGAGTTGGAGGCGCAAACAAGCTTTTTAATGGGAAGTCCCATTCTTTTAGCGTAATATGCGGCGAGAATGTTGCCGAAATTACCTGTGGGAACAACTACGTTAATTTCCTCGCCCAATGCTATTTTGCCTGTGTCAAGCAGGTCGCAGTAGGTTGAAAAATAATACACAATCTGCGGTACTAGACGTCCCCAGTTGATTGAGTTTGCTGATGAGAACATCATATTCTTTTTGGCAAGCTGTGCCTTAATTTCATCGTTGGTAAAAATTGATTTAACTGCGCTCTGTGCATCATCAAAATTACCCTTGATAGCGCAAACTGCAACATTTTCTCCCTCTTGTGTTGTCATTTGAAGCTTCTGCATAGGTGAAACGCCGTCAACAGGATAAAATACAAGAATTTTTGTATTTTCTACGTCCTTAAATCCCTCAAGAGCGGCTTTTCCCGTGTCGCCGGAGGTTGCCACGAGAATTACGATGGTTTTGCCCTCGGCGGTTTTCTTTGCGGAAACAGTCATAAGATAAGGCAATAACTGAAGTGCCATATCCTTGAATGCACAGGTAGGACCGTGCCAAAGCTCCAAAATATTTTCGTTTTTATTAACGCAAACTGTGGGGGCAATTTTATCACTGCTGAATTTATCAGCGGCATAAGCGCCCTCAACACAGTAATCAAGCTCCTCCTCGGAAAAGTCGGTAAGAAATTCCTTTAATATAGTTTTTGCTCTTTCGGTATATGGCATTGAAACCATTTTGCCAACCGTATCAAGAGAAACCTGAGGAATTTCGCAGGGAACGAAAAGACCGCCCTCTTCGCTGATGCCCTGTGCGATTGCCTGGGAGGCTGTTACTTTTATGCTTTTATTTCTTGTAGATGTATAAAACATAACCAATATCTCCTATACCTGTTAATTATAACTATAATATTATAAAGTGAAAGCATTTTCAAGATGTTTAACGGATTTTATTCTGTTATTGTGACAAATAACTTCAATTACGTCAAATCTCGGCTGTAAATTTGTGGGATTTACTGACAAATACATTTTTGCGCAGGCAATTATTTTATTCTGCTTGCTTTTATCAACAAATTCTCTCGGTGATGCGATTGAGTTTTTGTCACGCATTTTTACCTCGCAGAAAATTATATATGTATTGTCATTTGCGATTAAATCTATCTCGCCGAAACGTGTTTTATAGTTCACGTCAAGCAAAGTGTAACCTTTTTTTATAAGATAATCCCCTGCTCTTGCTTCGGCAGCTTTTCCTAAACTGTTCATATTATTTATTGTTCCAGGTTTTTAAAAATGTTGTTCTGTGAATTTCACAGGGTCCGTATTCATCAAGCATTTGATAATGAAGCTTTGTGCCGTAGCCCTTGTGCTTTTCAAAGGCGTACTGAGGATATTTCTCCGCCATTTCAAGCATATATCTGTCTCTTGTTACCTTCGCAAGAATTGAGGCGGCGGCAACAGACATTGATTTTGAATCACCTTTGACTATTGTCTGCTGGGGTATGGCGAGTCCCGGCTCCTTGTTGCCGTCAATAAACGCTATATCGGGTTTGATTTTTAAACCGTCAACGGCTCTGCGCATTGCCAAAAAGGTTGCCTGAAGAATATTGATTTCGTCAATTTCTTTTTCGTCAGCGGTGGCTATTGAATAATCAAGACATTCGTCAATAATTTTATCAAAAAGCTCCTCTCTTTTTTTTGAAGACAGCTTTTTTGAATCATTAACACCGTCTATTATATGGCCCTCCGGCAAAATTACCGCTGCGGCGCATACAGGACCTGCAAGAGGACCTCTGCCTGCCTCATCAATACCGCATATTACGCTGTATCCGTTATCTCGTGCCTGTTTTTCGTAAAACAGCATATCTGTATCTTTATCGTTTTTATTCATAATTTACGGCAGTTCTAACGTAATTCTGCCTAATTTTCCCCCTCTGAATTCATCGGTAACAATAGCGGCGGCACGCTCATAATCAATTTCTCCGCCTTTTAAGAGAAATCCTCGTTTTTTACCTATCATTTCAAGAATTTCCCATCCCTGCAAACCGCTGACGTTATCAATTTTATAACGCTCCTCTATTGAGGCAGGACGGGTTTTTGCAAGACTTTCAAGCAGACGGCAGGATAATGTTTCCTTGTCGGTAACTTCGTCCTTTACTGCGCCTGTGAACGCCAGCTTGTCCCCTGTTTCGGGGTCGTCAAATTTTGGCCATAAAACGCCCGGTGTATCAAGAAGCTGTATGCCGCCGCCTACGTTAAACCATTGATTTTGCTTTGTAACGCCTGCTTTGTCGGCAACCTTTGCCTTTGAATTTTTACCCATACGGTTAATAAATGAAGATTTACCGGTGTTCGGCGTACCTACAACCATAAGCCTCAACGGCTTTTTGCCCATACCGCGTTCTTCGTTCTTTTTTATTACATCCTTTAATGTGGTTTTAACTGCCGAGTCAAATTTATTAAGACCTTTTCCGCTTCGGCAGTCAACGGCAAGTGCGCAGTATCCCTGCCTTTCAAAATAATTCAGCCAAAGCGATGTGGCAGAAGGGTCCGCCAAATCACACTTGTTAAGAAGAATTATTCTCGGTTTGTTTTTTATAATACTGTCAATTTCGGGATTTCTTGAGCTTGACGGTATTCTTGCGTCCGTAAGCTCCACAACCCCGTCAACAAGATTAAGCGACTCCTTAATAAGCCGTCTTGTTTTAGCCATGTGACCCGGAAACCACTGAACATTTTGCTTAATATATTCCGGCATAACTGCACCTGCCTTTCAACCATATTATTATACATAAATCATATTTAAAATGCAAATTTTGTAGGCAATAAAGAGTAATTCGAACCTGCCAAAAATGCAGAATTAAAGCGACTTTTGAACTTTTCACTGTTGCCTTGCGTCAGCAAGGCTTCCATCTCAAAATCCAAAATTCATCTTTACTTCAAGCATTTTTGGTCGCAGAGTTTAAATTGTGCTGATTTGTTCTTAATCAAGGCACAAAAACGCAGGAATACTTTATGTATTCCGAGTATTTTTAACACAGAGTAAGGGCAAATCAGCCAATTTAAACCATGGTTCGGATTTCTTTTTATTGCCTATAAAAAAATCAGCCGTATCTAATGATACGGCTAAATTCTTATTTAAGGTTTTCTTTAACCTTTGCAGCCTTGCCGACTCTGTCACGAAGATAGTAGAGTTTTGCTCTTCTAACCTTACCGGAACGTACAACCTTAACATCAACAACGTTAGGTGAATGAAGCGGAAATACACGCTCAATACCTACACCGTAAGAAATACGGCGAACTGTAAATGTTTCGGAAATACCTGAGCCCTTCTTGGCTATAACAGTACCCTCAAACATCTGGATTCTCTCTCTTGAACCCTCACGGATGTTTACGGAAACTCTTACGGTGTCACCGATAGAGAACTGAGGAGTCTGTTCTTTTGTGCAATCCTGTGCAATAACTTTAAGTGCGTCCATTTTATTTCCTCCTTATTATTTTATGAGATGTTCATATCTGATAAGGACAGCGGACCATCTTCCAAAATGCTAAACGCCTGACATTTACGCGTTGCCGGAAGCAGCAACGGAACAAATGCTGGTATATATTATCATAAAGAGTAAAAAATTGCAAGTGTTTTTTTGATTTTTTTCGGTTGTTATGTCAATATTGTTATCTGTATTCCTTTAAATCCGCAGTAAGCAATAAGATTCGGGAGATTGATTTCCATTCAAAGTCCATATCAATTAAACGGATAATGGTATCAAACAAAAGCGAAGGATTAAGATTTTTTTCGGGACCGGCAAGAAGTCTTGTATTAAGAACAATCATATTATCCCTGATAGACAGGTTATATTTAACAATAAATTCCTTTATGTCGGTTTCCTTTAAAACTCTTTTCCTGCCCTGTTTGCCCTTTTTCAGCGCCATAATTGAATCCGCACTTAAAGCCTCATTGATTTTAGCAAGCGCTGCTTCGTTGTCGGCAAATTCAATTTTATATACATAGTCGCTGTATTTGATTTCACTGCAGTCCATAAAATCGTCATACACGCTGACGATTTTAATTCCGTCAGGCAGTGCGCAGTTCATACGCTTTTTTATTTCATCGTCCGATATATCGTCAAGAATACGTATATCAACATTTTCACAAAGGCTCTCAACGCCTAAGGAAAGAGGCAGAGAAAAGCTCATATAAGGGTGAGGATTAAAGCCCTCCGTAAACCAAAGATTGATTTTCGCTCTTGCAAAGGCTCTTGAAAATACTCTGTTGGTGTCAAGGTGGCTTATGTATTTAGCCTGACCTGTTTTTGAAAATCTAAGTCTAATTTCTCGCATCGCAGTTACCTCCGTTAAGACGGTTTGCTCCGCAGCCTGAACACTTAATTCTGCAATGGGGTGTGGTTTCGTTTTTGTGAGCCTTAATATTCTCTTTTTCAAGGAATTTCCTGCTTACGCCGAAATCAAGATGGTCCCAGGGCAAAATTTCGTCAAAGGGTCTTTTACGCTTGGTGTAAAAATACGGGTCAATGCTATGCTCCTTGAAGGCGTCAATCCACACATCAAACTTGAATTGGTCATCCCAGGAGTCAAATTTACATCCATTTTTAAATGCGGTATAAATTACCTTTGAAAGACGTCTGTCACCTCTTGCCAAAACGCCCTCCATAAGTGACGTAGGTGTTTCGTGGTAGGATACTTTAATCTTTTTAGACGGAATGGACTCCAGCAGATGCGCCTGCTTTGCTTTCAGTGATTCCATACTGTCCTCCG
>JBJEPO010000076.1:0-14259 GCA_051881275.1 Eubacterium sp.
ATTGTTATGCCTACCGTTGATGAGCTTTCCCTTGAAGAGCCTGAAATTATGAAGCAGGGCGGAAAATACGGAGTACGCCTAAAAGCACACGCTCCGTCAATTCATATGATTAAATGCAACACCTACACAGAGGTTGCACCCATTGTAGGAAGCGAGTCCCAAAGCCGAGAGCTTGTTATGTATCTGCTTAAAGAATTTGAGGAAAATCCCTCGGAGATTTGGAATACCAATATATTCGGTAAATCTCTTAATTCATTGGTTAACGAAGGACTTAATAACAAGCTTTACCGTATGCCTGAGGATGCAAGAAATAAATTCAGGGAAACTATTGAACGTGTAATTAACGAGGGCTGCAGCGGTCTTATATGTATAATTCTTTAGTAAAATACATTATTACCGCTACAATCTGAATTATTGTTATTATCGGAAAAAATATCATAAACGATTTGTGTTTGGTTTTATGGCGAATGAGTTTCATTGTTATGTAACTGCCGGCTGCGCCTCCCAGCAATGCCGTCGTCCATAAAACCTTTTCCGGTATGCGCCTCTTTTTTTGCATTGCGTTGTGCTTGTCGGTTATGTTGATTATAACGCCTGCTGAGTTAATTGCAATCAGGTAAATTATCAGTGCTTTACTTATCAAATTTTTCAAGTTCCTTTAAATCATAATTTCCTATTGCAAGCTTTTCACCTTTTTTGAAGGTCTTGCCTTTTTCACCGTCAACGGTAAAAACGCCTGCACACCTGGGGCAAACAAGAAAATATACATTCTTCATTTCAACCGGCGGAAATTTAACTGCCAGCCTCATATCAAAATTGGTAAATACGGAGAAATTAACCGTATTACCGCATTTAGGACATTCAATTTCAACAGTTTCGCCATGGTCGTAAACTTTGTCGGAATTACCGAGTCTGTATTCCATAATAATCACCTCTTAATAATAAATATGATACAATATTAAAGCGGAGTGTTCAAGAGTGAAAAAATTAATATTTTTATTAATACCTATTTTACTTTTATCGGGATGCACCGTCAACAATTCCAATACGCAAACCAAAAGTAAAAGTCTAAGCAATGAGCAGTATGTGAAAGCCGTTTGGATTACATATTATGAATTGCAGGAATTTATTGAGGATAAATCCGAAAGCAAATTTACGGATAAGATTTCCTCCGTGTTTTCCGATTTAAAGGACAAGGGATTTAATACGGTAACGGTGCAGGTAAGACCATGTGCCGATGCCTTTTACCGCAGTAAATACTTTCCCTCAAGTAAGTATTGCTTTGGCTTTCAGGGTGCGGATATGGCGTATGACCCTCTTGAAATAATGTGCGCTCAGGCACAAAATCAGGGCTTGAAAATTGAAGCATGGATAAATCCTTACAGAGTCAGCCAAAATAATAAAATCAGCGAACTGTGCGACGATAATATCGCAAAAAAATGGTATAACAGTAAGGATAAAAAATCTTATGTGTATGTTGGCAAATCCTCAATTTATTTCAATCCTGCCGCCGACGAGGTTAAAACGCTTATAGTCAACGGAGTAAAGGAAATTGTTTCAAGCTATCCCGTAAACGCCATTCATTTTGACGATTATTTTTATCCCTCAAAGGATAAGAAAATTGACAGCGTTCAGTATAAAGAATATACAGACGGCGGCGGTGAACTGAGCCTTGCCGATTGGCGACGAGACAATGTCAGCGATATGGTAAGCAGGGTTTATAAAGCAATAAAATCCATTAATAAAAATGTTTCGTTCGGTATAAGTCCTGCGTCGGATATAGAAAATGACTATTCCTCTCTTTATGCCGATGTTGAAAAATGGTGTACTGCCGACGGTTATATTGATTATATCTGTCCACAGATTTACTTCGGCTTTAAAAACGAAAATCAGCCGTTTATGCAAACTGTGAAAAAATGGGTTTCTCTCAGCGAAAAAACTCTTTATGCGGGACTTCCTCTTTATAAATGCTCAAAGGAGGATAAATATGCCTCAGCCTCCGATAAAACCGCTGTTAATGAATTTAAAAACAGTCACGACATCATTTCACGGCAGATTACTTATCTGGGCAAAATTGAGGATGTAAAGGGATTTTACATCTTTTCTTACAGTAATTTATATGATAAAGACAAAGCGCAGGAGGTTGAAAATCTACTGTCCGCTATGCAAAACAGCAGTCAGAATTAACGTCTGCTGTTTTTATTTTTACCGTAAGCTCCTGTCCTATTAGATTGGTGTTTGACCTTATTCGTACGGGAACATAATTTTTTGTGTAGCCCTGGTATATTCCGCTTTCAATTTCATTTTCAAAAAGAACCTTAAATTCTTTGCCGATAAGGGACTCAAAGTATTCACTGCGTATTTTTTCACATTCATCAATCATAATTGATGCTCTGCGCTCTTTTTCCGCCTTGCTTACGCTGTCGCCTTTTTTAGACGCCGCAGTGCCTTCTCTCTGAGAATAGGGGAATACGTGCACCTTTTCAAATTTGATTTCTTTAACAAAGGATAAAGATTTGTAAAAATCTTCTTCACTTTCTTCGTTAAAGCCTACCATAACATCTGTGGTGATTGTGGCGTCTTTAAATGTGCCTCTCAGCTTGTCGCATAATTCCTTATATTCACCGCTTGTATAGTGGCGGTTCATATTCTTCAGCGTTTTGTCGCATCCGCTTTGCAGTGAAATATGAAACTGAGGACAAAGCTTGTCAAACGCACTTAATCTGTTGATTACATCATCTGTAATGTGGTCAGGCTCAAGAGAACCCAAGCGTACACGCATTATGTTTTTGTCGTCATTGCATATTTTTACTGCGTCCACCAAATCAAAATCCTCGCCCTTTCCGTAGGAGGAAAGATTTATTCCCACAAGCACGATTTCCTTAACGCCGTTTTCGCCTAAAATACGCACTTCCTCTTTTAAATCCTCCGGGGATTTTGACCTGACACGTCCTCTTGACATAGGTATTATGCAGTAGGAGCAGAATCTGTCGCAGCCGTCCTCAATTTTTACAAACGCTCTTATTCTCTCACCGAAGCTTTCAATAGAGCATTTTTCAAATTTGTCATTTTTTTCGTGCTTTTCTATATCAACTATTCTGTGCTTGCTTGTAAGATACTGATTGATTAATGATAAAATGTCGCCGTTATTTTTGTTGCTGAGAACTATATCGGCTTGAATTAACTCGTCTGCGCTTTCCGGAAAAGCCTGTGGCATACATCCGGTCAGAATAACTGCCGAATCAGGATGCTTTCTCTTAAACTTCCTTACGTTTTGCCTTGTTTTTTGGTCTGCCGTAGCAGTTACGGTGCAGGAATTTATAATATAAAAATCAGCTTCCTCGCAGGGCGGTACAATTTCAAAACCGGCGTTTTTCAAAAGCTCCGCCATATATTCCGTTTCATACTGATTTACCTTGCATCCTAATGTGTAAAATGCAGCTTTCATCTTTTCAATCCTTTTCTGTTAGTTATTATGCATTATAACAAAAACCTATCATTATTACAATAGATTATGAATAATAATAAAGTGGTGATATATATGAAAAAAGTAATTATTTTCCTTGTTTGCACAGTGCTTTGTATAAATATTCCCACCGTTGCCAATGCAAAGGAAAAAGAGGATGAAAATGTTAAAGCAAAATCCGCCGTGCTAATGTGTATGGATACGGGTGAATTCCTTTATACAAAAAATGAGTATGAGCATCTTTCGCCTGCGTCCGTTACAAAAATTATGTCATTATTGCTGATTGCCGAGGCAATAGACAGCGGTAAAATTTCACTTAATGACAAGGTCACCGCCTCTCAGGAAGCGGTAAAAATGGGCGGTTCGCAGATTTGGCTTGAGGTTGGTGAAGCTATGACCGTTGACGAACTGCTTAAAGCCGTAGTTGTTGCCAGCGCAAACGACGCCTGCACCGCATTGGGTGAGTATGTCGGCGGTTCCTCCACAGGCTTTGTTAAAATGATGAATGATAAAAGCAGTGAACTCGGACTGAAAAATACTAATTTTGAAAACTGTACAGGTCTTGACGATACTGTGAAAAATCACTACTCCTGCGCCCACGATTTAGCGGTGATTTCCGTAGAGGTAATGAAGCATAAGGTGATTACCAAGTATACAACAATTTGGCTTGATTCGTTAAGGGGAGGGGAAACAGAGCTTAATAACACAAATAAACTTGTCAATACTTATAACGGAATAACAGGACTTAAAACAGGCACCACGTCAAATGCAGGATTTTGTGTTGCCGCCACCGCCTGCCGTGATAATATGAACCTTGTTGCCGTTGTTCTCGGCAGTGAAACCAGTGAGGACAGATTTGATACAGCTTCCTATTTGCTTGATACAGGCTTTGCAAATTATCAAATTATCACTCCCGAAATTGATAAAAGCAAAATAAAAACCGTTAATGTTAAAAACGGCGTTGAAAAAGAAATAACACCGGTTGTATCGGACAACGTGAAAATTCTAACCGAAAAGGGCAATAACGATTACACCCTTGAATATAATTGTGAAAAAAGTATAAGCGCACCTGTAAAGAAAAATCAGAAGCTGGGCACAATATCCGTAAAGTCAAAGGGTAAAAAAACAAAAACAATTTATCTTGTTGCGAATAAAACTATACAAAAGATTACTTTTGCCGCAGTTTTACGTGAAGTTGCAAGAAATATTTGATAAAATGTTGATTTTTGTCTGCGTATATTGTATTATATTTACTAATTGATATAAAGAAGGTAATCGCAAATGTCATTTAAATTTGAATCCAAGTATGCGCAGAACACTGTTACAACGGCGGATATTGAAGCAATGGCGCCCAAAGCTGTTGATGCTATGCATACGCTTATGAACAAAACAGGAGAGGGCAATGATTTTCTCGGTTGGATAAATCTCCCTACGGATTATGATAAAGAGGAATTTGACCGTATTAAAAAATCAGCCGAATATATTAAAAATAATGCAGATGTTTTAATCGTAATCGGTATAGGCGGTTCATATCTCGGTGCAAGAGCGGTTATAGAGAGCATTAAATCCTGCAACTATAACCTTTTGGCAAAGGATACTCCGCAGATTTATTATATCGGTAATTCAATCAGTCCCGCTATGCTTAATGAAATTGTTGAGCTTTGCAGGGATAAGGATATCTGTGTAAACGTAATTTCAAAAAGCGGTACAACCACCGAGCCTGCTATTGCTTTCAGAGTATTCAGAGAGCTTGTTAACAGCAAGTATTCAAAGGAAGAGGCCGCAAAAAGAATTTTCTGTACAACAGATAAGGCTAAGGGAACTCTTAAATCTCTTGCAGACGCTGAGGGTTACGAGACCTTTGTAGTGCCCGACGATGTGGGCGGACGTTTTTCCGTTCTTACAGCAGTAGGACTTCTTCCCATTGCGGCAGCAGGTATTGATATTGATAAGCTTATGGCAGGCGCAAGAGAGGCTCAAAATTCACTTTGCAGTGAGAATATTAATGAAAATCCCTGTCTTAAATATGCCGCAGTAAGAAACTGCCTTTACAACGCAGGCAAAAAGTGCGAGTGCTTTGTTTCTTATGAGCCGTCAATGGCGATGTTCAACGAATGGCTTAAACAGCTTTTCGGCGAGTCAGAGGGCAAGGATGGTAAAGGATTGTTCCCTGTATCCTGTGTATTTTCCACAGACCTTCACTCATTGGGTCAGTATATTCAGGAGTCGGGTTCAGACCTTATGTTTGAAACGGTTGTTAAATTTAACAATGTCAGCAATGATTTTGTTATTGATGAACAAGAGGGAAATATTGATGGACTGAATTTCCTTGCCGGTAAAACAATGAGCTATGTTAACGATAAGGCAAGACAGGGCACCTTGCTTGCTCACACAGAGGGCGGAGTTGCAAATCTTATTGTTGAAAGCGACTGTATTGACGAATTTTCAATTGGATATTTAATTTATTTCTTTGAAAAAGCCTGTGCAATTTCCGGCTACATTTTGGGCGTAAACCCCTTTAATCAGCCGGGTGTAGAGAGCTACAAAAGGAATATGTTTGCCCTTCTCGGTAAGCCGGGATACGAAAGTGAAAAAGAAAAACTTGAAAAACAATTAGGTTTATGATACTATAATAGTGAAAATGAACCTTTCGGGAGGAAATAAAATGATTAAACTTATCATAGGTAACAAAGGTCACGGTAAAACCAAGAGACTGATTGACCTTGTAAATTCTTGTGTGGAAAATTCTGACGGTAACGTTGTATGTATTGAAAATGAGCCTAAGCTCACTTACGATGTGTCCTCAAAGGCAAGACTTTTGGAGACTGATACATACGCTATCAAGGGCCACAAGGCTTTTTACGGATTTTTGGCAGGAATATGCGCCGGTAACTACGATGTAACCGATATTCTTATTGACGCTACATTCAAAATTGTCGGCCGTGAGTATGAGAAACTTCCTCAGTTCTTTGAGATGCTTTCAAATCTCAGCGAATCATCAGATGTAAACTTCTATTTCACCATCAGCTGTGACAAAGAAGATTTACCTGTTGAAATTTTTGATTACTGCGAAGAAGTTTAATATTTTTTTACAGCATATTAATGAGCACAGTGTGTTTGCTGTGCTCATTTTTTTCAATTTAAGTATTGACAAAGGCACTTCTTATATATATAATACTTAAAGTGCGAACTTGAGGTGATTTTATGCAGCTCGATTTGACAAATCTGTTCAACGGCGGCGGAGAAGATATTAATATTGACTGCTTTGTTGATATGACGGATTTTGAGTATTCAACATACCGCCCTATAAAAAACGGCGCAAAGGCGTGCGGAAGGATTTTTTCCAA
This sequence comes from Eubacterium sp., assembly GCA_051881275.1. Lineage (GTDB taxonomy): Bacteria > Bacillota > Clostridia > Oscillospirales > Acutalibacteraceae > Eubacterium_R. Next base: position 6,814 of record JBJEPO010000076.1, read on the forward strand.
GGCAGATGTTGTTTATCTTCAGTTGAATGTATCCTTTGATTTTTTCGGCGTCTGCGACAGATGCGCAGAGAATGTTACAAAGCATTATGCTTTTGATTTAGAAAAAATCCTTGTACCTCAGTTAGCAAACGATGATGACGATGATGAATCGTATATTGTTGTTGAAAATAATGTTCTTGACATTGACGATCTTGTCAATGAGGAGATACAGTTGTTTTTACCGCATAAAATGCTTTGCAGTGATGATTGCAAAGGGCTTTGTCCAAAATGCGGTAAGAATCTTAATTCAGGTAAGTGTGATTGCAAAGCCGATGTTGACCCAAGGTTGTCGTCACTTTTGCAGTTACTTGATGATGAATAATGTTTTTTAAATAAAGGAGGCAATAAAAATGGCAGTACCTGCAAGAAAAACATCAAAAACAAGAAAAAATAAAAGACGTTCCAGCGTTTGGAAATTGGACGCTCCGACTCTTGTAAAGTGCCCAAATTGTGCTGAGTACACAGTACCTCACAAGGTATGTGCAAGCTGCGGCTATTACAACGGCAAAGAAGTAATCAGCAAGGACTGATAATAAACTGAGCATTTGGCGGGCTGTTAGTCCGCCTTTCTTGTTATAAGGTGGTGTTATTCTATGTCAAAACCGATTGTTGCCATTGTGGGCAGACCAAATGTCGGTAAATCAACACTTTTTAACAAATTAATAGGTAAACGCTTATCTATCGTAAACGATACTCCCGGCGTCACGAGAGACAGAATTTACGGCGAATGTGAGTGGCTTAACCATCATTTTCTGCTTGTTGATACAGGCGGAATTGAGCCTTACTCTGATGATGTAATTCTGTCCCAAATGCGTACTCAGGCTCAAATCGCCATTGATACCGCAGATGTTATTATTCTTGTAACGGATTTAAGATGCGGTGTGGTTGCAACCGACCAGGAGGTTGCGTCAATGCTTTTAAGAAGCGGTAAGCCAATTGTTTTGTGCGTTAATAAATGCGATACCATCGGTGCACCTGAGCCGGAATTTTACGAGTTTTATAATTTAGGCGTTGGCGACCCGATAGCAGTTTCCTCTACTCACGGGCACGGTACGGGTGATTTGCTTGATGAGGTTATTAAGTATTTCCCCGAGGAAGAGGACGAAGAAGAGGATGAGGAGGTTATCAGCGTTGCTATTATCGGTAAACCAAATGTTGGCAAATCATCGCTTGTTAACCGTATAAGCGGAACTAACAGAGCGATTGTATCCGACATAGCAGGAACAACACGTGATACAACCGATACCTTCATTGAAAATTCCTACGGTAAGTTTAACTTTATTGATACCGCCGGATTAAGGCGCAAAAGCAGAGTTAACGACCAAATTGAAAAATACAGTATAATAAGAGCACGTATGGCTGTTGAAAGAGCAAATGTGTGCGTTATTATGATTGACGCTACCGAAGGATTTACCGAACAGGATTCCAAGGTGGCAGGTATTGCTATTGAACAGGGCAAGGCCTGCGTAATTGCAGTAAATAAATGGGATGCAGTTGAAAAAGACGGAAATACTATGAAAGAGTTTAAAAATAAGCTCGCCGTGGATTTTTCCTTTATGTCTTATGCTCCGGTAGTGTTCATTTCTGCACAGACAGGACAGAGAATTGACAGACTGTTTGAAACAATTGTTTTCGTTCATTCTCAAAATTCCATGAGAATTTCAACCGGTAAGCTTAACGAGGTTTTGGCTGACGCAACGGCAAGAGTTCAGCCTCCTACGGATAAAGGAAAAAGGCTGAAGATTTATTATATGACTCAGGCTTCAACAAGACCGCCCACATTTGTATTTTTTGTTAATAACGCTCAGCTGTTTCATTTTTCATATCAGCGTTATCTTGAAAATCAGATTAGAGAGATTTTCGGTCTTGACGGTACGCCGGTACGTTTTATTATTCGCGAAAGGGGAGAGGGCTCTAAATGATAACTGTTAAACTTATCATTGTTGCAGTAATCTCTTATCTTCTCGGAAGCTTGAATTTCGGGGTTATACTTTCACGTAAGGTTGCTAAGGAAGATGTGCGAAGCCACGGCAGCGGTAACGCAGGAAGTACAAATATGCTGCGAAATTACGGAAAAGGTATGGCGGCGCTTACGATAGCAGGTGATATGCTTAAAGTAATGGTTGCTATTTTCATTGCTTTTTTGATAATTCCCGACGCAGACCTTGAAAAAGAATTTGTCAATACTGCTTTCGCAGAAAATTCACGTATTATCGTTAAATCCTTTGCCGGATTTTTCTGCGTCCTCGGTCATATTTTTCCATGCTTTTTCGGCTTTAAAGGCGGAAAGGGAGTTGCCACCAGCGGCGGTATGGTCTTTATGATTGATTGGAGGATTGCGCTGATTCTTCTTGCAATGTTTATCATAGTTGTGGCTGTAACCAAATATGTCAGCCTCGGCTCGCTGGTTATGGCATTTTTTTACCCGGTATTTATTTTTATATTTTATCAGGATATAGTTTTAACGGTGATTGCCGTTGTTTTTGCAGTTGTTGTATTTGTTGCACACCGCACAAATATAGTTAAGTTGATTAATCATAACGAAAGTAAAATTACAGATAAAAAGAAAAAAGACAGTTAATTCAACTGTCTTTTTATATACTGAAAAACTAAAACCGTCTGTTGCCAGACGGTTTTCTTTTACGCTCTTTCTACCTTACCTGAACGAAGGCATCTTGTGCAAACGTAAACTCTTTTAGGTGAACCGTTAACTACGGCCTTAACCTTCTTAATATTTGGTTTCCATGTTCTGTTTGAACGTCTGTGTGAGTGTGATACTTTAATACCAAATGACATTTCCTTGCCACAGTATTCACATTTTGCCATTTGCGAACACCTCCTTATATATTTACAACGCAAATATAATAACAGAATTGTTACTAAAATGCAAGTGTTTTTTTAATTAATTTGAAAATGGTGTAAATATTAGAACTTTTGTGTTGTTATTTCTTGATTTTATATACAATATTTAGTATAATAAATAAGATTTAATATCATATTTGGAGGTTAAATATATGGCAACCGCTAAAAAAGAAAAAACAATAGCAGAAAACAAAACTGCCGAAGATAAAAAGAAGGCTCTTGACTCTGCCTTAAAGCAGATTGAAAAGCAGTACGGTGCCGGCGCAATTATGCGTCTCGGTCAAAATAAGCACCTTAAGGTTGACGCAATTTCAACCGGCTCCCTTACTCTTGACCTTGCCACAGGTATAGGCGGACTTCCAAAGGGAAGAATTGTTGAGATTTACGGTCCTGAATCATCCGGTAAAACCACGCTTGCTCTTCACTGCGTTGCACAGGCACAGAAGCAGGGCGGAGAGGCGGCGTTCATTGATGCCGAGCACGCTCTTGACCCGGATTATGCCGCCAATCTCGGCGTTGACGTTGATTCACTGCTTGTGTCCCAGCCTGATAACGGCGAGCAGGCTCTTGAGATTACCGAACAGCTTGTCCGTTCCGCCGCTATTGATATTATTGTTGTTGACTCAGTTGCCGCTCTTGTTCCGAAAAGTGAAATTGAGGGCGATATGGGCGATTCTCACGTTGGCTTGCACGCAAGACTTATGTCTCAGGCACTTCGTAAGCTTGCCGGTGCAATTAATAAATCAAACTGTATAATCATATTTATTAACCAGCTTCGTGAAAAGGTGGGCGTTATGTACGGTAATCCGGAGGTAACCACCGGCGGACGTGCCCTTAAATTCTACGCCACAATGAGAATTGACGTTAGAAAGGGCGAAACTATCAAGGTAGGCAGTGATACAATCGGTGCTCATACAAAAGTAAAAATTGTTAAGAATAAGGTTGCTCCTCCCTTTAAAACCGCAGAATTTGACATTATGTACGGTACGGGAATTGACAGAAACGGCGAAATATGCGATGTGGCTGTTGAAGAGGGTATTATTAAAAAGAGCGGTTCCTGGTTCTCTTACGGAGATAAACGTCTCGGACAGGGCAGAGAAAAGGTAAAGGAGCTGTTTGTTAACGAGCCTGAATTTGCCGACGAGATTACTCAAAAGGTAATGGATGCCCTTAAATCAAAGGAAGAGGCGCAGACAGAGGATAAGGCAGACAACGGTGATATAATCGCCGAAGAAAGAAAGCCTATTACACAGACACGTGCCGCCGCAAAGGCAAAGCTTGATATTGCCATTGAAGACGACGAGGATGAATAATGATTATCTCTCATCAAAACGGACGTGGTAAAAAAATTCATATACTTATTGATGATGAATACCAAATTACCACCGATGTCGATTTCTGGTCTCAGAATTATATTAATGACGGAACTGACATTACCGAAGAGCAGTGGCAGGAGCTTGTTGACGCCATAAATTACAGAAAAGCAGTTAACAAGTGCTATGACCTGCTTTCAAGACGTGACCATTCCGTTAAGGAGTTAAGGCAGAAGCTTTTAAGAACCGTTGACCCTGACAATGCCGACAAAGCAATAGAAAAAATGCTTGATTTAGGCTATCTTGACGATGAAAAATACGCAAGAACACTGTTTCGTCATCTGTACGATAATAAAAGGATGTCCTTGAATTTCATTAAACGTGAAATGTATATGAAAGGCATTGACCCTTTTATAATTGAAGATGTGCTCTGCGAAAATGAAGTTGACAATGTGGCTAATATTGTTGAATTGATTAATTCAAAATACGCAGGAAAGCTTCAGGCAGAGGACGGAAAGCAAAAGGTTATGGCGGCTCTTGCAAGAAAAGGCTTCTCCTATTCCGATATAAAAAGCGCATTTTACAGAATTGAGAATGAGGATTATGTATAAAGTAGGAATGATATCTCTCGGCTGTCCGAAAAATCAGGTTGACGGCGAGATGATGCTTTCAAAGCTGGCTGACGCAGGGTTTGAAATTGTTACTCAAATTGAGAACAGCGACATAATGATTGTTAATACCTGCGGATTCATTGACGACGCCAAAAGGGAAGCCATAGAAACCATACTGGAGGTAGCCGAGTACAAAAAGGCAGGCGTTATTTCCGCCATTGTTATTACAGGTTGTCTTGCCCAGCGTTACCAGGATGAAATTATCAAGGAAATGCCCGAGGTTGATGCGGTGCTTGGCATAGGTGCTAATGCAGATATTGTTAAAGCCTGTAAAAAGGCTCTGTGCGGTATTGTAACCACAAATTATCCCGACAGGTGCAATCTCCCTCTTGATGACAAAAGAATGGTTTCTACGCCGTCACATTGGGCATATTTAAAGATTGCCGACGGATGTGATAACAGATGTGCATTTTGCGCCATTCCGTCAATCAGAGGCAAATACAGAAGCAGAAAAATTGAATCCATCGTTGACGAGGCTAAGACTCTTGCGCAGTCAGGTGTTAAAGAAATAATATTAATTGCCCAAGACACTACTAAGTACGGACAGGATATTTACGGCGAATATAAGCTTGACGCTTTGCTCACCGAATTAGTTAAAATAGACGGTATTGAGTGGATAAGACTTTTTTACTGCTATCCTCACAGGATTACAGACAGCTTGATTGACGTTATTAAAAATAACGATAAAATTTGTAATTACATAGATATTCCGCTTCAACATTCTTCAAAAAATGTGCTGAAAGCAATGAATCGTCCCGGTGACGGCGATGAGTACAAAAAGCTTGTAAATAAACTCCGCACCGAGATTCCCGATATCTCAATAAGAACTACTTTAATGGTAGGATTTCCCGGGGAAAGTGAAAGCGATTTTAAAGATTTGTGTTCCTTTGTAAAAGAGGTTAAGTTTGACAAAATGGGGTGCTTTGCTTTTTCACCGGAGGAGGGTACACCTGCCTTTGATATGAAAAATCAGCTTGACGAACAGATGAAAAACAGGCGAGCAGAGGTCCTTATGGACGCTCAGTACGGCATTACCGAGGCTTGCAACAAATCAAGAATCGGTAAAAGGTACAAGGTTATTGTTGATTCCTTTGATGACGGAAAATATACAGGACGTTCCTATATGGATTCCCCTGAAATAGACAGCGGTATAATATTTACCTCTGATAAAAATATCCCCATAGGCGATTTTACAGAGGTTGTTATTACGGATTTTGACGGATATGATTTGATTGGAGAGAGTGTATAATATGAATTTACCAAATAAAATTACGGTTTTCAGATTTTGCTGTATTCCCGTATTGCTGGCGGTATCGCTTATTGAATTTAGGTATCATTGGGTTGCGGCGCTTCTTGTCTATTTTGTTGCCTGTATGAGCGATAAGGCTGACGGAATGATTGCACGCAAGCAGGGACTTGTTACCGATTTCGGTAAGCTTATGGACCCGTTATCAGACAAATCTCTTGTGTTCGCCGCATTTTTAATACAGATTAATCTCGGCTGGCATACCGACCTTGTTATTATGATAATGCTTGCACGTGAATTTCTTGTGGCAGGTATCAGAATGGCGGCGGCTTCCGAGGGTAAGGTTGTTCAGGCAAACGCTTTCGGTAAGGCAAAGACCTTTCTTCAAATGTCAACCACAGGCATTACGTTCCTGATTCTTGCCATATTGGAAAAGGACGGGGAGATTATTATTTCATCTTCTCCCACAACTGCTCCTCATTGGCTTATGATTTATTGTACAATAGCCTTTTGGATTGACGCAGTAGTTACACTTCTCAGCGGAATTAAGTACGCAAAAGACGGCTGGTATTTAATAAAAACAAAATAAAGGTTGCAATTTTTTTAAAATTTAATATAATAGTATTGTAAATGACAAAAGCATTGATTGGGAAAAGTAGTAATTTCTGCTTATTTCAGAGAACAGACTGCTTGCTGAAATGTCTGTATAAGCGTTATTATGAAGTGCGCCCATGAGCTTCCCGGAGGAAATACAGTATTCCGGGACGGTAAGCCCCGTTAACGGCCATACTATGTAAGTAGTTGAGTATAAAAACGGAGTGGAACCGCAGTAAGTATTATTGCCTCTGTCGAGAAATCGGCGGAGGCTTTTTTTGGAGTGAGATTATGTTCAAACAGTATAAAGAGGATATTCAAAGCTTTATTGACCATGACCCTGCCGCCCATTCACCCATTGAAATAGTGCTTCTTTATCCCGGCTTTAAAGCATTGCAAAGCCATAAGAGAGCAAATTGGTTTTTGCGCCATAATATGCCCTTTATTGCAAGATATATCAGTCAGCGCAGTGCCCATAAAACAGGAATAGAAATACATCCCGGCGCAACGATAGGCAAAAGGGTTGTTATTGACCACGGCCACGGAATTGTTATCGGTGAAACTGCGGAGGTAGGCGATGACGTAATGATTTATCAGGGTGTAACCCTTGGCGGCACAGGTAAGGATGTGGGCAAAAGGCATCCAACCATTGAAAGCGGTGTTATGATTGGTGCCGGGGCAAAGGTTCTTGGACCGATTACAATAGGGAAAAACGCAAAGG
>JBJEPO010000077.1:0-14080 GCA_051881275.1 Eubacterium sp.
TAAAGGCACCTACATCATAGTACTTAAGAAGATTTGTTGCAGAATCATAAGCGTCATAATCTGCGCACTCTGCAAGATTTCCTTTCTGTGCTCCAACATTCTGACCGTCGCTGATTATTGCAATCTGGCGAGCAGAATTTGTTGAAGTATCAACTGCTGAAGCATAGTATCTGTGTCCGTTAAGCTTTACATATACTCCGTTGATAAGAACGTAATCACCGTCTTCAAATTCGGACGGATCTGCGTCGCCGTCATTCAAATAGAACTCACCGATGTATGTGTAGTGGTCAATGTTTGCCTCCTGCTCGTCGGAGGTAACGATATTGCCATCCTTATCATAAGCAATATAGGGACCGTATTCGTAACAAACATAGCTTACATCATACTTTTCTGTATCATTCTTATAATCGGTTGACTTATCTGCCCATACCTTTGCCGCATTATAAGCAGTGGTGAAATTATTCCAGGTTTTGTAAGAATAATTTTGGTTAAGGTATGAAGTACCGTTGCCGACAACCAGCGTTGCTGTGTTATCGGAGGTGGAAGCAACAGCGTTCTCGGATTCTGAATAATCAGCCTTTTCAACAAGAACTGCCTGTGCGGCGGTAACGTTGCTTTCAAGTCTTGCGATGGTATCGGTATCTGTAATGAATGCGTTATCATCACCGAAGGGGTTAAGTGAATTTACGTGCTCTTCAATCTTGTTATATGCGTTTTTGTAAGCAGTCCAAGAAGAATTTGTGTAAATTGCGTCTGTTGCAGTGTATGTTCCGTCGCCGTTGTCAATAGTAACGTTACCGTAGGAATCGTCTGTACCGGCGGCAGTTTCATAGAAGCCTGTGTTAGCGTCAACTACATCATAAAGGGTCTGATAATCAGCCTTTTTCTCTATCTTGGAAAGGTCAACAGCTTCAAGAGCATCAACCTTAGTCTTAATGGTTTTTGCAAGAGCTTCAGCGTTAGCTGTTGCAGTTAACGCATAGGACTGTGATGTAAGAGCATCATAAGCTTCAAGCAATTCCTTAGCAGACTCCGGTGTGTAATCAGCGATATTTGCGAGAACATTTCTTCTTTGACTGTCCATCAATACAGACTTAACTGTTGAGTAGTTAATTACCGTTACAGTACCACGTCCCGAAGACCATGCAGGAACAGAAGCCGAACAGTCCTTATAAGCATTTGATAATGTTGATTTCCAGCGTTTGTAAGCATGGAATGTAGGAGTAAATGAATAAATATAGCTGTAAATAGAACCATCTGAAGCTGTATAGGTTGTATCACTTGCTGTGTCTACCTTAAAGGTATCAAGATTACCTGTAAAACGTGCATAACCGGAAGCATTATAGAAAGTTTTTGCTGACATATCAGCAGCATAGGTATCTTTTGCGTCGGTCATTCTGTATTTTGACTGATAATCATCATAATACCAGTTAACATTACTATCTGAACCAGAAGCATCAGTATTATTTGTGTTTTGATGCCAATACTCATCATCTGATGTTCCGATTCCTGCACCGCCGAACGCCATAGGTACACTGTTGTAAACAAATATTGCTGCACCGTACTGATTAGTAGTACTCGAATTTTGTTTATAAAAACGAGATGAGAAAGGAGCTATTGGAGTATCACCGTCAATACCTGTATATAGCCAAACGTATTCAGAAGAAGAAAGTGCTGAGGAAGCATTGTCAGTAGCACCACCATCTTGTTCTATACAAGTAAACACGCCGGTTGGCTGAGTAAGCATATTGTGAGTAAACTTCTCAGGTATATCGTTCTTTCCTGACTGGGTATAACCCTGAACGGTATCAGTAGGCTTTGTGTACGGCTCCAGCAAAGCAATAGTATCCTCAAGCTCGTTATAGAGTTGAAGAATTTCATCAGGGCTTTCCTCCACAGTACCATGCTCGCAAGCCTCAATATAACGACGGATTCTGTCGTAAGCCTTATAAGCAGTGCTCATATTGGTGTAAACAAACTCGGAATCTGCAATTTTAGCCATAGCCGTTTCAAAATCAGTCAAAGCCTTGGGCAAAAGAGTATTTGCTATGTCACGGCAGTCAAGATTGTACAGACTCTTTGCAGAATACAATGCGTTATAAATCTTAAAGTCATCAATATAAGAGTCTGAGGCGTTTGCCCAGTAACCGCAGGAATTACAGTAGAATACACCGCGGTCGGAGCTTAAAAAGTCGTGAAGGGAATGACCGTCTGTTTTAGCATTTGCTGAAACATAGTAATTAATTTTCTTAGTTAACTTACCGTTTAAATAGAAATAGATATTATCCCAACCACCGTCAGGCTCTATCTGTATTTCAATATGTGACCATTCGTTAAGCGAAAGACCCTCTGAACCGAATACTCCTGTGGCGTCAATATAGTTATCACCGGCAGCGTCTGCATCCCAAACATAATGGAAATCACCGTTTTCAAGGAGTTCAAAATATCTTCTTGAACCCCAGTCTACTTGGTCTTCACCGATATTAAATATTGTCTCTCCTGTACCGCCGCTGTCAGTCAGCGATGAACCGGGATTATACCACATTGAAATTGTATAACCCTTTGACTTATCAGTGGTTGAACCGTAGTAGGTATATTTTGAATCAACACCGTTGGCAGCGTTAAGAACCTTTCCGTTAATTCCAAGCGGGTCATCAACGGTTGTATCGTAAGCAGTTTTATCATTGTTGCCGTCGCCGGTGGTATCCATATCCTCCATCGGGTCATAGTAAACTGCAGAGGCATTTTCATCATCGGCTACGCTTGTACCGGGTGTAGCGTTGTTCAATTTCTCAATAGACTCGTCAACATCGTAGTAAGAAAGTGCTCTGTTATAAATACGGAAGTCGGAAATGTAGCCGTTAAGCATATCATCGGCTGCATAAGAGGAAATACCGAAATAAAGATAACCGGCAATCAAATCGTCAAAGAAGGTTTGATTCATAGCCGTATTGTTAATAGGACAACCTACTGTGCTAATGCTTTCACCGTTTTTAGCGTAAACATATTTTAGCAGTGCGCCGTCAACGCAGAAGGTAACATAACCCTTTGAAATAGTATATGTGTAAAGATGCCATGCGCCTTTATATGAGGTGCCTTTATAACCGTCGGCAATGGTCTGTTTACCCTGGTTGTTTGCACCAAATTCCATATTAGCCGCCGCATAAACGTAGGAGGTATTTGATTGCGAATATCCTCTGCCAAGCTCGTCATTCCAGGAAACATTACCGGGGTCGGACATACTTGACCAGTCAAAGAAACGTCCGTAGTTGGCATTTGTAGCATAGCCGTACCAGGAGAAGGTAATACCGTCATCAATATCAAGTCCGCTGAACATACTTGATGTATTGATGCTTGCATAAGCACCGTTCTTATTGCCTGAATCGTTAACGGTAGATGCAGAGGCTGATTCAGTTCTGTCCGATGCAGTACCTGCAAACTGAGCGGCAACCTTGCCGTTATAATCGTTTGTCATTGTAACGCCGGAGTTGGTAAGAGTATTACCGTGACCTGTTGCGTCATAGGTAGCGTCGTCGTTAGTAAAGTAACGTGCTACAAGATAATCGTTTGCAGTTTTGCCGGATTCAATACCGGTTGAATCGTATGTTGTTTTACCGTATCTGGCAATAAGCTTATCATACTCTGCCGAGGTAATATTAATAACAGAACCGTGACGAGGTGATAAATAGTTTAAATTCATAGAGTCAACTCTTGAATTCTCAAAGTTCATTACATCCGTAGATGTATATACTGCAAAGTAAGAAAGTGAGCTTGAATAGTGGTCAGCCATCATCATATATGCGCCGGTATTATAAAGTCTGTAAACCTCGGGACCTTCAAAAGAAGAACCATAGTTACCATCAGTAAATGATACCGGATCTGAATAAGGACCGCTTGCGTGAGTAGCGGTTGAATAAGCAATTTTCTTGCTTGTTTCATCCTTAAACCACAGATAATAAAGATTTCCGTCATAAGTAATATTACCGTCAATGTTATCATTACCTGTATCAATTAACTGCTTAGGTTCTGTAAGGAAGGTCTTGAAGTCATCAGTATAGGTATAATACATAACTGTATGACCGCCGATATAACCAACGCCCCAGAACAGCATATAATGACCTGCTTCCTCATCCCAAATAGCCTCGGGAGCCCAGGCACGTGATACTGAACCTCCGCAGGTTTCACCCATAATTGACTGGGTGTCAATAAACCATGGATCTGTATCAGCAAGCTCTTCCATACTGTTAAGATGCCATACCATAAGCTTTGAGTTATTACCCCAGTTAGTACCGTTCTCGGTATTTAAGTCGGTAGCGAGAACATAGTAGGAGCCGTCCTGTGCCTGAAACGCATAGGGGTCACGAACATGGCCGGATGCGGCTATACCTGCATTATCGGGATATGATGTAATTGTTGAAGGCATATTATTAGCTGCACTCCAAATTGGCATATTACCGTAAAGAGCTTCCCAGTTGTAGCCGTCGTCGGAAACTGCCATATGAAGTGTTTCGCCGTCAGTACTGTTACCGGTGAAGTATGTGAACAGATATTTATCCTTAGTAGTATCTACATTCTTGGTAGCATTATCGCCTTCACCGGAATAAAGCTTAATATTTTTATATGAAAGGTTTTGGTAATAATAACCTTTTGAGCAACCAAGATAAAGACCGGTAATGCTTGATGTATCAAGAGTATATCTGCAAGAACCGTAGTTGATTACTATATTTCCGGAAGCATCGGTAACATAAGATGCAAAATGGCCCTTTTCATAGTACATAATATAATGGTAATCGGAATTCTTAGCCAAATTGTCAGTATCGAGCTTATAGGTACCGCCCTCATGTGAGGTTGCAGGCGATTTAGTAGAACCGTCAATATGAGTTCTTCCGTAACCGTCCTGTGCGAAGTACTCGTTATACCACGGATATTCACTGTAAAAGTCGTTTACATATCCGCTATTTGTAGATATTTTAAGAAAAACAGATCTGTCAACTGCGGCAATGGAAAAGTCACCTGTAAACTGAAATTCAACATCAATTTTAAAGGAGCTTAAACCGTTAAGCGGGTTAACATTGCCGTTATATGCAGAAACATACATATAACCGTTGCTGATATGCGTACCTGTTGAATCAACTGTCGGAGCAGGCGCAGTATAACCACTGTCCGGTTTATACCATTCAGCCGCTTTCCAGCCGATTTGATTATCCGCAGAATCAACAGAAGCGACAGCAGTATCCTCATAAATATTTACACCGTCGTCTGTATTAGTTACGCTGGAATCAGACCATTGTGCATTAGTAAAATCAGATGATGCAAACTGAGTCCAGGTAGTTGGGCTTGCATACGAAGTTATCGGCAAAGCCGATGTAATCATAACGAGTGATAAAACTACGCAAACAAGTCTTGAAAGATGTTTTTTCATAACTGAATCCCCCTAATTTTATAAATAAACGCAGTTACCCTATGATTTACTGACTACATCATTAGGGCAAATTTGTTTATCGGAGAGCTTTTGTATTTGCATATGTGCATACTCTCCTTTTTATTCTCTAATATAATATATGATGTTATAATTAATGTCAAGAAAATTTATGAATTTTTTGTAAATTAATTTACAATTTTTACATATTGCGTTTTTTGTAAGGTTACAATAACTATTTGGCAGATATTATATAATGTATATAATATATAAAACCTCCCCGGAGACGAGGAGGCTATGTATAAGAGTATTAATATAATTCGGCAATAGACTTTGCCTTGTCCTTAACCTGCTGTGCAAGAGACGCAGGCTCAAGGACTTTAATTTTATTTCCGTACTGCATTATCCAGGACACGAGTCCGTCGGACACGGCGGCAGAAATTGTGGTTTCAAAATGGTCGGTATCAACGGCGGTGAGAGGTATTTTTGCACCGAATCTATCCATAATTTCCTCTCTTAAATCAAGTGAGCACAAAAGCTTTACCTGCTCGCTGGTGCCGGAAAACATATTAAACATTTTTGAGGCATAGTCGGCAACATCAAAGGACTCCTTATACTCACTGACCTGACATACAGGACGGCAAGGCTCGTCCGTCATGGAAATTTTGCGTATTCTGTCAAGACGAAGATTCATAAGATTGTCATATTTTTCGTTATTGCAAACGAGATAATAATGGTCCTCTTTCCATATCAGCGCATAGGGCGACACCTTAAAGGTTTTTTCCGTATAAGCCTTGCGTGCCTCTTTATCAATAGTTCTGCGCTTATATGTAAACTTAACCATTTTTTTATTAATAATAGCCTCGTGGAGAGCGTCTATTACATAATAAATCTCCTCGTTGTCGCACTTTGCATTTGAATCAACATAAACCTGTGACACAAGCTTTTTCGCCTGATTTGATGAAACGAGAGATTCAAGCTTATCAAGCAGTACCTTTGTTTTATCCGGTGTGATAAATCCGGCGGAGGATACGGCGTCGGTAAGCAAGCGCACCTCTGCCAGCTGAAATTTACGCTCCGCCATAAAAAATCCTCTTTTAGGCGCATTTACGGACACAATGTTATAGCCGATTTTCCTCAATGCGTCTATATCGGCGTAAATTGACTTACGCTCGCAGAACATACCCTCTTTTTGAAGCAGGTCAATTATATCCGAGGTTGAAAGCGGATTTTCCTCATCGGAATATTCGTTTAAAAATTTAAAAACAAGTAATGTTTTGACTTTAGATCTTTGCATAGTCTCCTCCTAAAAATTGTTTTGTATTATGATAGCACTATTCGTCAAGATTTTCAACTATTGAACGAAAAATAGGACAGCAGTCCCCTGCGCCGCTTGTTCCGTTTTCTTTCATAATGACTATTGCATATTGTGGGTTGTCATAAGGATAAACGCCTGCAAACCAGGTATTCAGCAGCTCTTTGCCGTCAGAAAACTGACCTGTTTGGGCGGTGGCGGTTTTGCCGGCGGATTTTTTATCGTTGTCTTCGGCGTTGGAGGCGGTGCCGTTTGTAACAACATAACGAAGATATGTGAGCAGCTTGTCGGCGTTGCTTTTGGCAAGGACAGGATTTGGAATGCCGTAGTCAACCTGCTGTGCCGTGCCGTTTTCGCTCACTGTGTTTTTAATCAAATGAGGCGTAGGCATTGCGCCGTCATTGGCAACGGTACACAGAGTTGAGCAGATTTGCATAGGTGTTACTGTAAGACTGCCCTGACCAAAGCCGAAAAGCGCAAGCTGACCCGGTGAAGTCAGCTCTTCTTTATCAGGCAGTGAGGCGTTATCAACACTCCAGGAGCCGTAAATATATGTTATTGAGGAATATCCCAGCTCCTTTGCGGTTTTTAAAATTTTATCCTCGCCAAGAGTGAGAGCGAGATTTACAAAATAGCAGTTACAGGAGTTTGCCAGCGCCTGTTTCAGCGTTTGGGAGCCGTGCTTTCTGTCATTCTGGCAGGAAAATACGGTATCGCCCACGGTAATTGAGCCGGTACAGGTATATTCGGGATTTACGGAATTTTCAAGTGCGCAGGCGGCGGCTACGATTTTGAACACAGAGCCTGCACAATACTGACTGAAGCACTTATTAATATAGGTATCTTCCGGCTTATTAACGCAGGCAAGAATACTGCCGTCGGCAACATTCATTACTATGGCGCATCCGCTGTCCAAATTTTTGCAGGCATCATACGTAACCTGCTGAATTTTTTCATCAAGTGTAAGGGTTAAGCCTTTATGCGAGGAGTAGCCGTCGTCAATGAGAGTTCCCTCGTCGCCGGCAAGCAGTCTGCCCTTAGCGTCAACGGTAAAATTAATTTTCAGCTTATCCTCGCCGTCAAGATACTTATATAATCCCGATGAGGCTTTATTTACAAGCTGGGGGCAGGTATTATCGGTTTCATAGACCTTATATGTTTTTACGTAAGAAAATTTATTTTTCAAATTTTTATCAATCTCACGTGTTACAGGATAGCCCTTTGCAAGCTCGTTTGTGATTTCCTTTGCCTCGTTGTGAGAATACACCTTATCAATTTCATAAAGAGTTTCGCTGTTGGGACGAAAAACGGCAATATATTTGGCTTTGTTATACGTCATTTTTTCGCCGTTTGAGTAATAAAGTGTTTGATTTTTTCGTGCAAGAACAAGGGTATATGAATTGTAAGAATCGGAGACGGTATAGGAACCGCTGAACATAATATATCCGAGCCTGCCGGCAATTCCGGTTATAACCAACGCCACCGCAACGGTAAAGCTTACAATACGCTTTTTCATAAAAAACACCCCTTCGTAGTATTTACGAAAGGGTGATATTTATTGAATTTATTTACGCTGAACTCTGAAAATTGCATCAGGTGAAACGGGGACATCACATTTGAATGAATAAGTATCCGTGGCTTTATTTGCAACCTCGGTAAATTCACCGTCATCCTCGTTATATAGCTCGGCAACTGTGATTGTATAAGGCTTTTTAAAGGGTTCAACCACTTCAAGCACGTCGCCCTGATAAAATCTGTTGCGCTGTGACACGGTTAATCTGCCTTTTTCATAAGATTTGAACAAGGCGCAGACGTCCCAATTACGTATATATCCGCCTGTATCAAGCACCTGACCGTTTTTGATAGGTCCGAAATTAAATCCTGTGGTATATTCACGGTGGCTCATTTTTTCCATCTCGTCAAGAATCCACTGTGACGGTTTAAAATCGGGTGTGCGGTTTTTCAAATATTCATCAATAGCATTGCGATATGCGTAGGTTACAATGGCGGTGTAATACTCGCTCTTTGCCCTGCCCTCAATTTTAAATGAGTCAACGCCGGCTCTGTCAAGCTCGGGTATATGCTCAATCATACACAAATCACGGGAATTGAAAATATACGTACCGTTTTCGTCCTGATTAACGGGAAAGAACTGTCCCGGACGTGTTTCCTCAACAATATGATATTTCCATCGGCAGGGCTGGGCACAGTCTCCCCTGTTAGCGTCTCTGCCTACCATATAATCGGAGAGGATACATCTTCCGCTGAAGGACATACACATTGCACCGTGCACAAATGCCTCAATTTCCAAATCGGGATTTGTTTTATCACGGATTTCTTTGATTTCGTCAAGAGATAACTCCCTTGCGGTGACAATTCGCTTTGCACCCATTTCATACAAGGCGTTAGCGGCGGCATAATTTACTATGCCAACCTGGGTTGATATATGAACATCAACATCCGGTGCGTATTTTTTTGCCAGCGACAGAACACCCATATCGGCGATGATAAATGCGTCAACACCGATATCAGCAGCATATTTTAGATAATCCGGCAGTGCTCCGATTTCGTTATTCCTCGGCAGAGTATTACAGGTTAAATAAACCTTTTTATTATTTGAATGGACAAGCTCCACCGCTTTTTTCAACTGTTCGGCGTTGAAATTTGAGGGGTTTGTTCTCATTCCGAACTGTTCACCGCCGAGATATACGGCGTCGGCACCGAATTTAACCGCAAGAACAAGCCGTTCCATATCTCCGGCGGGAGATAATAATTCTATATTGTGCATATTAATAATCCAAATAAGGAGCGTATTTAGCCACCTTTGACTTAAACTCACTGTTTGTTTTAGCTGTGTACATATTTCCTTCTGTGTCATGGAAGAAGAACATTGCATCTGTATCGGCAGGATACAAAGCCGCTTCTATGGCAGCAGTACCGGGATTACAAATAGGTCCGGCAGGAAGTCCCACAACTGTTGAAGTATTATTTGTACTGTAATAAGCCATATAATAATCAGCGGTATGAGCCGATGTTGATGAAAGCGACGGCTTTACATAATTTGTAATATAGTCGGAGGTGGACTGACAGCCGAGAGTCGGGAAGTTAACTGTATCATCAAGTCTGTTATGAATAATAGCAGATATGGTTTTCATTTGGTCCTCGTTTGCCGCTTCCTTTTGGATAATAGAAGCTATCGTCATAACCTCGTAGGTTGAAAGGTCTAATTCCTTAGCCCTTTTTCTGTATTTCTCGGTAAATTTCTTATCGCCGTTTTCAAGGAATTTACGTATTGTTGAAGATGCGCTCTCGCCGACATAAAATTCATAGGTATCCGGGAACAGATAACCTTCAAGGCGGTAAGGCACCTTTTCCGACGCCTTAAGGTCGGTAACAAGAGAATAGGTGTATTCCGTTGACTGAATAACGGAAATAAGTGCGGATTTATCGCAAACATCGTTATCAACAAGCTTATCAATAATCTGCGGTGTGGTGTAGCCCTCAGGGAAAGTAACAGTAACTGTTTCGTCGGTAAAATTAGCACCCTGAAGTGTAATGAGCATACCCTCAAGACCCATTTTACCGTTAAGATAATACACGCCCGCCTCATAAGGACCGCCCACATAACGGCTTCTGTATTTAGCAAACATTTTGCAGAAATTCTTGCACCTAATCAAACCGTTGTCGGCAAGAATATTTATTGCTTCATCCGAGGATTCAACCTCCTCCGTAAGAGAAACCGTAACGGAAGATTTAGTTTTGGTAATAGCCAGAACATCGTTCATACAGAATATTGCGTAAACCGACACCACAAGGGACACGGCAATAACAACAATAAAAAACAAATAGGTAGTGCCTACGCCCTTAGGCTTTTTTGCTTTTACTGAACGTTTTTTATTTTGAGAATTATTTACAGAGGTATTTTTTACTGTGCTTGCACTTTTTTCTACCTCATTGGAAAAATATATATCTCTGTTTTGATTATTAGAGTTTCTGTTATCCATTTTTTCCTCCGTCATTACATACTGTTATTGAGTATTCACTGACAATGAAGTCAACATTCTTATCATAAATATCTGCAGGTACTTTGTCAATAATAAAATTATTATAGCACAAACCTACCGAATATAAATTAAGATTTTGTAAATATCTGTCATAGCAGCCTTTTCCGTAGCCCACACGAAAGCCACGCCTGTCAAAGCACAAACCCGGCACTACAATAACCGAATTTGAAAAATCATCAAGCATTTTACATTTTTTTACATTCGGTTCACGGACGCCGAAATGACCGCAAATCAAATCATCAAAGCCGTTTATTATGTAAAAATTCATTAAACCGTCGCTGTTTTCACACAACGGCAGAGCTACGGTTTTTCCGTCGTCAAGGGCTTTCTTAATGATTGCATCCGTATTAATTTCATCATTCAGCGAAGCGTAGCACAAAATTGTATCGGCGTTTTTATATAAATTTGACGAGATAAAAAGCTCGGTAATTTTTTCATCAAGCAGTTCTTTTCCGACAATGCTTTTACGCTTATTTTTAATAATCTGTCTTAACTGTTTTTTTGTGTGCATTGTATGGTCTTTCTTATTTCTTCAGCAGTTTCGGAGTCTTTAAGCTTTTCAACAATGGCAAGTCCGAAATCTACGGAAACGCCTGCGCCTCTTGCAGTAATAAAATTGCCGTCGGTTACAACATACCTGTCCGACATTTCGGCACCTTCAAGAGAATCCTCAAAGCCCGGGAAACAGGTTGCCTCTTTACCGGACAGAAGTCCTTTATGACCTAAAACAGACGGTGCGGCACAGATAGCGCAAACCGGAATATTGATATTTACTGCGTTATCTATGGCTTTTTGCACGCTTTCACTGTTTTCAAGATTAAGTGTTCCGGGCATTCCTCCGGGCAGGACAATGGCTTCAACATCATAGAAATCAAATTCCGCTATTTCCATATCGGAAACCACCTGCACACCGCAGGAGGAGGTTACAACTTTACCTGTAACGCCGACGGTTTTAACGTCAATCTTTGCTCTTTTAAGCATATCAAGCGGTGACATTGCCTCAATAATTTCAAAACCGTCCGCTAAAAAAATATATACCATATTTTCACAACCTTTCCGCCTTGACGGCATTGTGTGTAATTAGTTTATCATAACAAAAGGCTCTTCAAGGGTACAGCCCTCAAAAAGATATTCCTTTATTTCATCGCATTGTTCAAACTGCAAATCCTTTGTATAGGCAGATTTTGTATAGCCTCTCGGATAGTAATAATCTATCAGCGCCCTGTCGGCAGGAATAAGGCATACAAATCCGTCGGTATTATCCTTTGCGTATTTCAAAAGGGCACTCATACACCCCTGCCCTCTGAAACGCTTATCTGTACAGGCGGCATATACGTACAAGCCATTTTTACCTTTAATACTGCACTGAACAAGAAACATCATTGACATCATAATTTCACCGTCAAAGCAGGCAAGGCACTTGGTATTTTTTGCATTGTTAACAAAAAAGATTATGTCCTCTTTGCTGTCTCCGAATGCCTCCTGCCACAGATGTATTATCTGTTCTGTGTCATTAGTATAATTAATTGTCATTGTACACCGCCACACATTTTGTAAGCCAAATTTCAGGATTGTATGACTGCTTTGCTTTTCGCAGTCCCTCAAGTCCCAAATCCTCTTCACGGTTTACATATTCATATTTTTCAAGGCAGTTTTTAGTAAACTCCTGATTAATAATCGGGTATGCGCCCTGAACAGACGCATCTGCCTTTTCAAAATGAGTGACAAAGCATTTGCCGTTCATCTGTTCTTCGCCAAGAGTGTAAGCAACTATTTTGCCGTTTGCTCTTATGATACCGCCTTTAAAATTGAGCTTATCGTAGTTTTCAAAAGCTCTGAGCACCGCCTCAAATTCAAAGGAATAATCCTCATCATCGTCGCCTCTATCCTCAATCCATTGAGTATGATAGGCAATGCACTCATCAATATTGGATGAATTAATTTCCTCAAACTGCCAGTCGGGGTTATTCTTTTTAAAATTAGTGATATGGTTGCGCTTTGAATGGTACTTTTTACCGCTTAATGACGCCATTTTTGACGTAAGGTAAATATAGTCGTTATTGCCGTCGTCAAATTCATAAGTAAATTTTCCGGTAAATGCCTCCTTAAGAAGCGATAAATAACCCTCTGTTACACCGTAAATTCTCGGAGTTACATTAAGACCCTCGGCGTCGGCAATAATTTGATTTACCGCATCGGTAAAATCACCTTCACCGATTGGCAGTGAATAGGAAATATTACTGCCCCTGCCCCACCGGCAAATCATAAAATTTTTATACCTGCAAATCTGCGTTGAATACGGCACAGACCAAATGTACAAATTGCCGAAGGTATATTCACAGTTCATACTGTTTGCGTGTTTAAGACAGTTATTTACCCAATCCATATCGTCAAGTTGTGGGTTTTTAAAATCAAGCATTGAATATTTCCTCTTTTACTATGCTGACAATTTTATTATGTATATTTTCTATTGAATAGGGTTTTTCTCCGTCGGAGCATTCAACAACCCTCCAGCCTTGCCTTTCAGCCGCATATAATGCTGAATTTCGGCAGTTGTTTAAAAATTCCACATCAGCCTCGTGAACATCTTTTTTGTTCTCGTCGCCGTTGTAACGTGAGGTCATCATTTTCTGCGAAATTTCAACAGGCATATCAAGATAGATTACCAAATCAGGTCTTGGTATGCCGATTTTTTCGTACTCAAAGTCCGCACTCCAATCAAGATATGAGTCCCACTGCGACTTATCAAGCTTTTCCATTTGATAAATGGAATTTGAGGTAGCATATCTGTCAGCGAGAATAAGAGTTCCTTTTTCGTAATCACTCTGCCAATTCAGTTTATAAGAGGCAAATCTGTCAACGGCGTAAAAAGCACCGGCGGCATAGGCATTAACATCACCGGCGGCACTGCCGAAATCACCGTTTAAGTACATTTTAACAAGGGTGCTTGACGGACTGTCATAGTCGGGAAGCTTGATTTTTTTATAATCAACGCTGTTGTCGGTAAAATATTTTTCAAGCAACGCTGTTTGTGTTGATTTTCCGCTGCCGTCAAGACCTTCAATAATTATTAATTTTGACATTACTTTTTTCTTTCCACTTTTCTTTTGTTGCCCTTTTCGTCAACAATATATGTGTTTTCAAGCTGACCCACAAGACTTGCTTTTACCGAATCTATATACTCACGGCGCAGAGCAGCCTGCTCCTTTTTTTCTTCCTCGGTAAGTCCCGGCTGGGTTTTGGCTTTATGGGCAAGCTCGTTAATTCTGTTAATCTTTTCCT
>JBJEPO010000078.1:0-13995 GCA_051881275.1 Eubacterium sp.
AATATTACGTAAAAATCCGTGCCTACAAAACCGTAAACGGTACAAAATATTACGGTGCATGGTCAAATGTTAAAAGCATAACAGCAAAATAAAAAATACCCTCGGTTAATGCCGAGGGTATTTTTGTGAGTGAACTATATTTTATTTAACAAGCGTTCCGTTGTCGGAGTAAAGCAGGAGCATAATATCCTCCTCGTCGCCTGTATCGGCGTTGATATAAACAAGAGCGTCGTCGCCGGTTTTACTGCTGTTTGTCAAAAATTCGTAGCAGTTAACCTCTTTGCCGTTGTCCTTTGGAATTACGCATAGCTTACTGCTTTTTACAGTTAAATACTGTGAAATTTTGCTCTGTGCCTCGGCTTTTGAAATTTTCGCTTTAAAGGGTGTTCTTTCGGTGTGGTTTGTAAGATAGGTTTCTGCGTCAAGAGTTACGGGCGTGCCGTCCTCCATTGAAATACCCACCTTAACCAAATCACCGTAATAGCAGATATTGCTTTTTGTATATGCAAAATTTATTGTACAGATATTGTTGTTTACGGAATAATAATTTTCTTTCATATTATCATATCCGAGAGATTTAAGATACTCCTTGGCAATATTAACCGCATTTTTCGCGGTTATTGATGAATTTGAAATTACGCCTGAATAAATAATTGATTTGATATAACCGCCTACCTTTGTAACGGATACCGTATATCTTCCGCACTTGAAGGTGTAGCAGGGAATTTTGCCCTTGTCGTCGGATTCGTAAACCATTTTGCTTTCGTTAACGCCTATGGCTTTTGCCGCCGCCGTTTTACATTCCTCTTTTGTTTTAGCCTTTTTGTCGGTTAAAAATACGGATTCCTTGTTGATAACCTTATCGGAAAACGGACCGTCGTACAGCATTGTCGGATAGTCGGAAAATGAGTCCTCGCCTTTGCTGAAGGAGGTTGATATTGCGCTTACAGTAAGGCTTGAGCTTCCGCTTCTTACCTGATTGTTTGTAATCCGTGCACCGCCCTCAACAAGACTGACCATTTCCTCTGCCGAATCGGAAAATTTCTCGGAGTATTTTAGAAGCTTAGCAAGGTTATCATATTCCTCCTGCGTCAGCTTTTCTCCTCGCTTGAGCTTGTCGCTCAAATAAAGGGAATAGTCGCTGGCCTGACTTAAAAATTTATATGTGTTGCTAAGTCCTGTCTGTTCTACGGGCAGTGAGCTTACCGCATCCTTTGCGGCGGCACATTCCGTATAAAGCTCACGGCTGACGGTGTAAAGCTCGCTTGATGAGTTTGAATACATTGATTTGTTTAAGTTTGTTTTAACCCCGTCAAGGCTTTCCGCCAGCTGAGTCAGGCTCTGCTGATAATTGAGCTCAAGCTGGTTTTTATATCTTACCATATTTACGGTGTTAACTATCGCCAAAGCCACAACAACCACCAAAACAAATAATGTGAAGGATATTATTCTTACATAATTTCTTTTTGTCATAGGACATTCTCCTTATATATTCGGTGCGTATGATTAAATCATAGGTGCCGTTTTTTCAATTTGTTAATATTATTGCCTGAATATCCCTGTAAATTCATTTATTTTTAATTGAAACTGACTGCACTCTATGATATAATAAATTTTGATTATAATAATGGGGTACTGTGTGATGAATGAAATTGATGATGAAATGAAGAAAATTGTTATTAAGGTGGGAACCTCAACTCTTACCCATAAAACAGGAAAAACAAATATTGCACGCCTTGCAAAAATTGCGTCTGTTTTGTCGGATTTGCACAATATGGGACATCAGATTGTGCTTGTATCCTCGGGTGCCGTGGGCATAGGCTGTTCAAAGCTGGGCGTACTTGCCAAGCCTGACACCACAAAGGAATTACAGGCGGCGGCGGCAGTGGGTCAGTGCGAGCTGATGTTTTTGTATGATAAAATGTTTTCGGAATACTCGGTGGTAATTTCACAGCTTTTGATTACCTCCGAAGCTTTTTCGGATAAAGAGGAAAAAAAGCATCTTCTTGATACTGTCAATCAGCTTCTTGACTACGGTTCAATCCCCATTGTTAACGAAAACGACTCTGTATCCGTTGACGAGCTTCTTAACGGCGACAACGACTGCCTCAGCGCAAGAGTTGCCAAGCTTATCGGTGCGGATATGCTTATTATGCTTACCGATACCGACGGACTTTACGATTCCAACCCCAACGAAAACGAAAACGCAAAGCTTATTTCCGTTGTGAATGAGATTACCCCCGAAATAAAAGCCATAGCCGGCGGCGCTTCGGAGAAGGGCACAGGCGGATTTGCCACAAAGGTCAAGGCGGCTCAAATTGCCACAGACGCCGGTGTTAAGGTTGTTATAATGAACGGCAAAAAGCCTACCTCCATCTATAAGGTTATGGAGGGCAAGCCTGTCGGTACATTATTTGAGGTGAAAAAATGACAGTTAAACAGTTAGGTAAAAACGCCCTTAAGGTTAAAACATTTCTTGCTCAGGTAAGCAGTGAAGATAAAAACAAAGCCCTTGAAGCCATTGCGCAGGCGCTTATAAGCAATAAAGAAAAAATTATTTCCGCCAACAAAATTGATTTGGAAAACGGAAAAAATGCAGGCTTAAATGCAGGTCTGCTTGACAGGCTTATGCTTGACAGTGACAGAATTGACGGCATTGCCGACGGCGTACGTCAGGTGGCGGTGCTGAATGACCCCTGTAATAAAGTATTAAGCGAGTATAAAAAGGATAACGGATTGCTGATTAAAAAAATCACTGTTCCCATCGGCGTAATCGGTATAATTTACGAGGCACGTCCCAATGTTACGGCAGATGCGGCGGCACTGTGCTTGAAAAGTGCAAACGCAGTTATTCTCCGAGGCGGAAAAGAGGCAATCAATTCCAACACCGCCATTGCTGAAATTATGCGAAATGCAGTTGAAACGGCAGGCTTTCCGAAAGATGTGATTCAGCTTGTGCAGGATACCTCCCGTGCTTCTGCCAATGAAATGATGACTCTTAACGGATATCTTGACTGCCTTATACCCAGAGGCGGTAAAAATCTTATTAAATCTGTTGTTGAAAATTCCACCGTTCCGGTTATTGAAACAGGCTCCGGCAACTGCCATATTTATGTTGACGAAGGCGCAGACATTGAAATGGCGGCGAATATCATATTTAATGCAAAAACCCAGCGTATCAGCGTTTGCAACGCCTGTGAAAGCCTTGTTATACACAGCGGTATTATTGATAAGGCTCTGCCGGCAATTAAAGCACGCCTTGATGAAAAAAATGTTGAAATCAGAGGCGATGAGCGGGCGCAAAAAGCCTGCCCGGGTGTAATTCCTGCAAGCGATGAGGATTTTTATACTGAATATCTTGATTATATTATCAGTGTAAAAACCGTTGACAGTCTTGAAGAAGCCATTGAACATATAAACAATCACTCAACTGGTCACAGTGAGGCTATAATTACAAATAATGAAAAAAATGCCGAAGTATTCCTTAACTGTATTGACTCCTCCTCGGTTTATGTTAACGCATCTACAAGATTTACCGACGGCGGAGAGTTCGGCTTGGGCGCAGAAATCGGCATTTCCACCCAAAAGCTCCACGCAAGAGGCCCTATGGGGCTTGAACAGCTCACCTCCGCAAAATACATTATTTACGGAAACGGTCAGATAAGATAGTTAGGTACATAAAATGAAATTATCGGATGAATATGATTTGAATGAAGTTGAACGCCGCAGAGAAAAAGGCGTTAAAAAAAGAAAAAGAAAGAAAAAAACAAAAAAATATTTTAAAGGACTGCTGATTTTTCTCGGAATAATCATACTTGCACTGACGGCGTTTGTTGTAACCGTAAAAATTGCCGCCCCTGATTTTGATTTTTCAACTCTTGTGCCAAAGCAGGTTGAAGCTTTTGTGAAGGAGGATATTTTAGGCGAAACCACCACTGCCGCTCCCACCACAACTACCACAACCACTACGGCAACTCAAACGGTAGATTATCTTGAATTTGACAATTTTGAATTTGATACGTCAAAGCAGGGCAATTCCTTGGGTAATCTTATGGGAAAGGGCAAGGGTGCCGTGGCTTATGACAGCAGTTATATTTACCACCTTGTAAAAGGAGAGGGAATTTACCGCTTCGGTCCCGAGTCCGAGAGCTATACAAGAGTTTATAAAAGCGACAGCGAGCTTTCATCTCTTAATTTGAGAGGGGATTATTTCTACTTTATAAACGAGGACAACGGAAAGGCGTACAAAATGAAAAAAGGCGGCTCCGACCCTAAGCCCATAGCCGAAAATGTAAAATTTTTGTATGTTTATGCAAGCAATGTGTATTATATTACAAAGGATAACAGCCTTTGCATTATGGACGTTAAGGAGCTTCAGAGCAAAACTCTTTACACTGCCGATGCGGATTTGACGCTTGATTTTGTAGGCATTTCCCTGCAAAGAATATTCTTTACAGAGTCATCATCAATGGGTGACGTAAAATATCTTACAATAGATAATGAGGGCAAAACCCACGTTGCATATTTTATGGAAACAGGTGATGTTCTTTCTATTGTTTCCCTTGAGCTTGAAAACGGATTTTTCTATTATTATGAGCTGCAGGAGGATATGTCATACAACCTTTGCAGAAAAAAATTCGGCTCCGACAAAACGGTTACATTGCTTAAAAATGTAAATACAAAGGATTATGTTATAATTAATTCCAACAGACTGTATTACAGCTCATATAAGGATTCCAAGTTTAGAATGAGGGAGCTTAATATGAACTCCGGCAGTAAAAAAACGCTTTTGTCCGTCAGCGGTGTCAGCGACGATAATACCCTTGCTTGCTTCCATGGCGGCGATTACGATTTTATAATCGGTGAAAAAAGCGACGGCGGAGAAAAGGTTTACAGGGGAAGCTGTGTATATACCGGCTCCACCAACACGATGAATTTTAAAGACGGTAAATGGAAATATTAGTGTAAAATATCTATAAGAGGTTTATAATTTTGGATAAATACAAAAAACTTGCCACAAATACAATAATTTTTGCAATAGGCACATTCTCCTCAAAGGTGCTGTCGTTCCTGCTGATGCCCTTTGTTACAAGAATGATGGGCACAGGGGACTACGGTGCGGCTGATCTTGTTCAGCAAACCGTAAATGTGCTTATTCCCATTGTTGCCCTTCAGATTAATTCTGCGGCGCTGAGATTTGCTCTTGATAAGACTGCGGATAAGCGTGATGTGTTTACCGTGGGTATAAGAACCACCGTCAAAGGCTTTGCGGTTTTTCTGCTTTTTGCCTATCCCATAAGTCTTATTGTTGTAAATGACTTTAGACTGGGCGATTATATAATAATTATTTATGCCTTTGTATTTGTTTCAAGCTGCCGTCAGCTTTGCCAGCAGTTTGTAAGAGGCTGCGGTCACGTTAAGCTTTTTGCCGTTGACGGTATTATCGCTACCGCAACATATCTTCTGTTTACAATTTTGTTCTTAGGTCCTTTCAAATGGGGCGTTACCGGTTATATCGTTGCTATCATCGCCAGCGACGCCTGCTCGGTAATATTCTTCTTTGTTACGGCAAAGCTTTGGCGTTATATTAAGGTTAGCAAGGTTGATAAACAGCTTAAATGGGATATGCTCAAATATTCCATTCCCATGATGCCCACTGTTATTATGTGGTGGATTATCAATGTGTCCGACAGGTATATGGTTACTTATTTCATTGATTCCTCCGCCAACGGACTTTATACCGCTGCATCAAAAATACCGAATTTTGTAATTATGTTTTCCTCAATATTTATTGATGCGTGGCAGTTGTCCGCCGTTGATGAATACGGTAGTGACGGTAAGGCTAAATTTTTCTCAAATATATTCAGAGTTTATTCCGGTGGAATTTTTGCCGTCTCCTCGGGGCTTATTCTCGCTTGCCAGCTTATAACAAAAATTCTTGTATCAAAGGCTTATTATGACTCCTGGCAGTATGTTCCGATTCTTATTGCAGGCACAACAATGTCCTGTATGGTTAATTTTCTCGCCTCGGTATATATGGCGGAGAAAAAGAATATGATGAGTATGGTCACTGCCCTTGCCGGAGCGGTTACAAATGTTGGACTCAATTTGGTCTTGATACCGAAAATGGGCGCAAACGGTGCCGCAATAGCAACTGCCGTTTCCTTTGTGGTAGTATTTGTTGCAAGAGTTATTGACACAAGAAAATATATTAAGATTGAAATAAAGCCGCTTTTGCTGATTGCTCAGTTTGTTCTGCTTATGGTTCAGGGCGCAGTTATGCTTTATTTCAAATCCGGTTTGGTTATGTACGGTATAGAGGCTGTTCTGTTCTGCCTGATGCTTGTGCTGAATATGAAGCCAATTAAAGAGCTTGCCCAGCTTCTTATCGGAAAATTTCTTAAACGGGGCAAAAAAAGTTAAAAATGACGATAAAAATTGCCCTTTTGAGCACCTATTATTCTTATAGGGTTGCAAACAGGGCAATTTTAGTGTATAATACACAAATGTTATTGGAAATAATAGTTAAATTTAAAATATTTTTGGAGGATTTGTATGAAAACTGCAATTTCTGTTTCACAAGCAAAGAAATTAATTACAGATAAGCTTTCTCATTTCTTCGGCGTTACACCACAGGACGCCACCGATGAACAGTATTACAAGGCTGTATCCATGATTATAAGAGAACGCCTTTCTGCAATGAACAGCGACTTCCGTCACACTGCCAACGGACAGGACAGCAAGCAGATATATTATCTTTGTATGGAGTTTCTTATGGGCAGGTCCTTGAAGAATAATCTGTATAACTTAGGTCTTACAGAGGTTTTTGACGAGGCTCTTGCATCTATGGGTGTTAAGCTTGATAAGCTCTATTCACAGGAGCCTGACGCAGGTCTTGGCAACGGCGGTTTAGGCAGACTTGCCGCCTGTTATCTTGACGGTCTTGCAACAAACGGCTTTCAGTCAATGGGTTACTCAATTCGTTATGAGGCAGGTATTTTTAAGCAAAAGCTTGTTGACGGCTGGCAGACTGAGCTTCCCGATTTCTGGCTTCCCGGCGGCGACGTATGGCTTGTTCCCCGTGAGGAGCGTGCCTGCGAGGTTAAGTTTGAAGGCTGGGTAGAGGATAGCTGGGACGGCGACTACCACCATGTTAAGCTCAATGACTGCAATGTTGTTACCGCTATTCCTTACGATATGTACGTATCCGGTAAAGGCAAGGGCGTATCACGTTTAAGACTTTGGGCGTCAAAGAAGCCGGAGCTTGATATGGCTTTGTTCAACCAAGGCTCATATATTAAGGCTATGGAGCAGTCTGCTATGGCTGAGGCTATTTCCAAGGTGCTTTATCCTGCCGACAATTCTCCCGAGGGTAAATCTCTCAGACTCCGTCAGCAGTATTTCCTTGTAAGTGCTTCAATTCAGGATATTATTCAGCGCCACCTTACTAAATACGGCACTCTTGACAATCTGCCGGATAAGGTTGCAATTCATATTAACGATACACATCCCACAATGGCTATTCCCGAGCTTATGCGTATTATGCTCGACGAGTGCGGCTACGGCTGGGATGCGGCGTGGTCAATAGTTACACGCACCGTTGCATATACAAACCACACCGTTATGAAGGAGGCTCTGGAGTGCTGGAGCGAGGAGCTTTATTCCCGTCTTCTTCCCCGTATTTATCAGATTACTAAAGAGATTGACAACCGTTTCAGAGCGTATGTCTGGGGCGCAACACAGGATGCGGATAAGGTTGAGCGTATGGCTATTATCTCAAGCGGTGTAGTACGTATGGCAAACCTTTGCGTAGCAGGCTCTCACAGTGTTAACGGCGTTTCCGCTCTTCACAGCGCAATTCTTAAAGACACTGTTTTCAACGATTTCTATACCCTTACACCAAATAAGTTCTGCAACGTAACCAACGGTATTGCTTTCCGCCGCTGGATTTGTCAGGCTAACCCTGAGCTTACAAAATATATCACAAGCCTTATCGGCGATAAGTTTATCACTAAATCCGACGAGCTTCTCAAGCTCCGTGATTACGTTGATGACGATAAGGTGCTTGATAAGCTTATGCAGATTAAGCACGACAATAAGGTTAAGTTTGCAAAAATTGTTAAGAAGAGAAACGGCGTTGACATCAATCCCGAGTCTATATTTGATGTTCAGGTTAAGCGTCTGCACGAGTATAAGCGTCAGCAGTTGAATGTGCTTAACATCATTGCCGAGTATCAGATGCTGAAGGCTAATCCAAATGCCGACTTTTATCCAAAAACATATATCTTTGCCTCAAAGGCGGCACCGGGCTACTATATGGCAAAGAAGATTATTGAGCTTATTGATGCACTTTCAAAGGTTATCAACAATGACCCTGACGTAAACTCAAAGCTTAAGGTTGTGTTTATGGAGGATTATAACGTATCTCTTGCGGAATCACTTATGCCTGCGGCAGATATTTCCGAGCAGATTTCTCTTGCCGGAACAGAAGCGTCAGGTACAGGTAATATGAAGCTTATGCTTAACGGCGCAGTTACTCTCGGCACCCTTGACGGCGCAAATGTTGAAATTCACGATGCTGTGGGCGACGAAAATATCTTTATCTTCGGTATGAAAACACCGGAGGTCGAGGCGCTTAAGCGTTCCGGATATAATCCTATGCAGTATATCCAAAATAACGAGACCCTCAAAAACGCTATTGAATTTATCCAAAACGGCGTAAACGGTAAGAGATTTGACGAAATCGTATCTTCTCTTATGAACAGCGACCCGTATATGGCTCTTGCCGATTTTGCCGATTATCAAAAGGCGCAGGCAGAGGTTTCAAAGGCTTATGCCGATAAAAAGCGTTTTGCAAAAATGTCGCTTATGAATATCAGCGGTGCAGGTATTTTCTCTGCCGACCGTTCCATTATGGACTATGCAAATAATATTTGGCATACCCAGCCTGTAAAGCTTGAAGCTCAGGTGCCCGACAGTGAAAAGAAGAGTGCGCCTATGGCTCCTAAAACCGCTAAAAAGCCGGCAGAAAAGAAGGCTCCGGCAAAGAAAGCAACAAAAACCGCTGGTAAAAAGGCAAAGGAAACAAAGAAAGCCGAAGCCCCTAAAAAATCAGCCTCAAAGAAATCCAAAAAATCCAAATAAACAAAGAGGACGTTGAGCCTTGCGCCGACGTCCTTTTTACGGTTAACAGATATGACAGTTTTTGACAGCAGAAAAACAGAATATAAATCTCTGATTCGTGCTATTGCCACCGACGAAAAGGTTAAACTGCGTATTGTCATTCCGAGAAATATGCAATGCACCAACGCAGAGCTTGCCGTTCATAAGGAAAATCAGTCAACGGTTTATTACAAAATGTTCTGGGCAGGTATGTGCGGCGATGAGCACGAGTATTGGGAACTGCATTTTTACGCCACAACTCCCGGTCTTTATTGGTACCATTTTGAGCTTGATACACCCTGGGGACGTAGCTTTGTGCGTAATGTGGGACACGGTATAGGTGATTTTGCACCCGATGCCGATGATTTTCAGCAAACTGTGTATGACAAAGGCTTTACTACTCCCGAGTGGCTCAGGGGCGGTATAATTTATCAGATTTTTCCCGATAGATTTTATAATTCCAAAACGCCTAAAAGGAATGTGGATAAAACTCGGGTTATGCGCAAATGGGGCGGTGAGCCTTATTGGCGTGAGGAGCAGATGAACGGTATCTGGAATAACGACTATTTCGGCGGAGATTTAAAGGGCGTTGAGGAAAAATTGCCCTATCTTGCGGATTTGGGCGTTACCTGTATATACCTTAATCCTATTTTTGACGCCCATTCAAACCACCGCTACGATACCGGTGATTATGAAAAAATTGACTCTCTTTTAGGTGATGAAAAGGATTTAAAATCCCTGTGCAAAGCTGCTCGGGAAAAGTACGGAATTTCCGTAATTCTTGACGGCGTTTTCAGCCATACAGGATGCGACAGTAAATATTTTAATCTGTATAATCATTACGATAGCGTAGGTGCCTATAACAGTAAGGAAAGTCCCTATTTTTCCTGGTATAAATTCATTGATTATCCAAACGATTATAAGTCCTGGTGGGGCATAAAGCTTCTGCCCGAAATTGATGAGGAAAACGAAAGCTACCGCCAATATATCTGCGGCAAGGACGGAATTTTGCGTAAATGGCTCAGATGCGGTGTGAAGGGCTGGCGTCTTGACGTTGCCGACGAATTGCCCGACGTTTTTCTTGATGATTTGCGTTGTGCCGTAAAGGCGGAAAACAGCGAAGCAGTTATCATCGGTGAGGTGTGGGAGGATGCAACCACGAAATTTGCCTACGGCGAAAGACGGCGTTATCTGCTGGGGCAACAGCTTGACAGCGTTATGAACTACCCCTTTGCAAATGCCATACTCAATTTTGTCCGTATGGGTGGCGGCGACGCATTTTTTGACAGTGTTATGAGTATTGTTGAAAATTATCCTCCCTGCGTCACAAATGTGCTGATGAATCATATCGGCACCCACGATACCCAGCGTGCTATTAACCGCCTTGCAGGCGAGGACTGCGAGGGCTATGGCAGGCATTGGCAGTATCAGCATAATAAACTGTCTGACGATGATTATTTAAGAGGTGTTTCTCTTATGAAAGCCGCCTCATTGATACAATATACCTTGCCGGGTGTTCCCTCTGTCTATTACGGCGACGAAATCGGTATGCAGGGACTTAAAGACCCCTTTAACAGATGCTGTATGGATTGGGATAATCCAAATAGGGAACTGCTCTCCTGGTATAAGCGTTTGGGCGAAATCCGCCGTGGCAGTAAAGTCTTTGAAAAGGGCGAATTTGTGCCTGTTTTCTGCGGTCACGACGCTATTGCATATAAACGGTGCGACGGCGACTCTCAAATCCTTGTTGCCGTAAATGCAGGATGTGACGAACAGGAATTTTATGTGGGAGGCGAATGGGATAATGCCTATTCCTATTTCGGCGAATGCTCCGCCTGCGGCGTCCTCCGCCTCGCCCCTTACAGATATGCAATGCTTGGAATAGTATAATCTAACTATAAAATATTATTTAACTATCCGCTTGAATGTGTTTGTTCAGGCGGATTTGTTTTTTCATAAAATGTTGAAAAACGAAAAATAATTATTGACAAACGATAATTAATGTAGTATAACATAGTTAAATTATACCTTTGGAGGTAAAATATGTATAACAATAAAACGACAAATGTGTTGAAGATAATTATTAAAATTTGTTATGTCGCATTGGCATTAGTAACGGTTGCTTTTTGGGCTGTTAAGTCGTTCGGTGCCCACGGAATTTTGTGGATTGACGGAGTTGAAAAGGAATATTATTTGCTTTTGTTTTCCTTTACCGCAGTGGTTCCTGCCGGTTATATTGCCTTGATTTTTATTGATAAATTGCTTACAAATGTTAAGCGTGATATAATTTTTGAAGCGTCAACAACAAAATATCTTGATGTTATCGGCTGCGCATGTGCTTATGCAAGCACAGTAGGGGTGATTTCGGCAATAGCCGGTGCATTTATTGGTATTGATAAACCCGATGTAATCATTGCGCTTTTACTTGTGCTTTCTATGGGTGAGATTTTTATGGCATTAATTCTAAAGGTGATGAAAAAGGTTTTCGCCAAAGCCATTGAGCTTAAAGAAGAAAACGATTTGACAATTTAGGAGGCATAATGAGTATTATAGTTAATTTAGATGTTATGCTGGCTAAAAGAAAAATGAGCTCGCTGGAGCTTGCAAATAAAATCGGCATAACACAGGCTAATCTTTCAATTTTAAAAACAGGCAAGGCTAAGGCAATCAGATTTTCAACCCTTGAAGCAATATGCAGAGAGCTTGACTGCCAGCCCGGTGATATTCTTGAATTTTCGGAGGTTCCCGATGACAACAAAAGCTAAAAAAATAATCGTTGCAATTGCTCTATTGTTTACTGTTATTTGCGTAGCGGTATCTTTCGGAGTTGCTCAGTCAATTAGATACGATTATTTAAGATATGATGAAATCCCAAAAGGCTATATTGATTATGACGGTCATATCAATGCCGGAAAGGATTATGACCATATTTTGTGGTACGGATATAAAAATACTCCTGTTCTTTGTGATGAATATATTTTGGTTAAGGGCAATAATGATATAGTAAAAAAAGCCTGTAATATCTTGACCGGCAACACCGGCGAGTCATATTATGTTGACGATTACGGTGTTGTTATAAAAGAGGATAATACCGATGGATATTTGGCTGAAATGGTAAGTGATGACGATTATTACATTATTGAATCGTACAACAGCGACGGCGATGAAATAAAATATAAAAGCGGTGAATTTAACGAGGAAAATTTTCAGTTGTATTTTTATGACACGCAGACTAACACTCTATATAATTGCAGATGGATTTGGTAATATGAAAGAATATATAATCAGAGCAATTATAATAACCATAATTGCATCACCTATTTATTTAATAGTTCGTCGTCCGTGGCGCTTTAAGGATAAACGGGAAATAACTCTCGGTGTGTTTGTAATATATCTTTTGTGCCTGTTTGTTTTTACATTAGAAGGTACGTATGCAAACCCTGCCGATATGTTTAATTCTGCATTAGAAAGATTGGGAACAGGAGAAAATATTAACATAATTCCCTTTAGGACTATTTCGGGCTTTTTTAAAAACAGCACCGCAGACGCATTTTGGATAAATATAGTTTCAAATGTGGTTATTTTTATTCCCTGGGGATTTCTTCTTCCTTGCCTTTGGGAAAAATTCAGAACTCCTAAAACGCTTCTTCCAATGTGCCTGGGCATAACCGTTTTTATTGAAATTTATCAACTGTTTATTTGGCGCAATACGGATGTTGACGATATAATTTTGAATTTTTTCGGCGGTGCTTTAGGTGGTTTGGTTTTCTTTTTCTTTCAAAAATTCAACGCAAAGCGTAAAATTTAACATAATTAACCAAATATCCTGTCTTTTTAGGCGGGATATTTTTCCATTACGTCATAATTTATATAAAATAAATATTGTAAATTATATATTAGGTATGGTATAATACTAAACAATAATGTGGAATATTATGTTTTAGGCAGTGAAGAAAAATCTTAACCTGCCAAAAATGCAGAATTAAAGCGACTTTTGAACTTTTCGCTGTCGCCTTGCGTCAGCAAGGCTTCCATCTCAAAACCCAAAATTCATCTTTACTTCAAGCATTTTTGGTCTGCGAGTTTAAATTGTGCTGATTTGTTCTTAATCAAGGCACAAAAATGCAGGAATACTTTCGTATTCCGAGGCTTTTTAACGCAGAGTAAGGGCAAATCAGCGCAATTTAAACCACGGTTAGGATTTCTCTTCACTGCCTAACCGAAAGGAAAGTTATATTATGGCATACAGAACACACAATTGTAATGAACTTACTTTTGATAATCTTAATGAAAGGGTTATGCTGTCCGGCTGGGTTGATACAATCCGTGACCACGGCGGCGTTGCCTTTATTGATTTGCGTGATGAATACGGCGTAACTCAGGTTGTTGTTAACGACGGCGACCTTATCAATCATCTTAAAAAGGAGAGCGTAATCTGCGTTGAAGGCACTGTTGTTAAGCGTGACGAGGAAACCGTAAATAAAAAGATTGCCACCGGCGAGCTTGAGGTTAAGGTTGACAAGCTTACCGTCCTTGGCGCCTGCACGGAGAATCTTCCCTTTGAAATCAGCGAGTCAAAGGAAACAAGAGAGGATGTCAGACTCCAGTACCGTTTCCTTGATTTGAGAAATAAGAAGGTACACGATAATATACTTTTCCGCAGTAAGGTTATTGCTTTTCTCAGAGAAAAAATGACCTCTCTCGGATTTACAGAGATTACAACTCCCATTCTTACATGTTCATCACCTGAGGGTGCCCGTGACTATATCATTCCGTCACGTAAGCACGAGGGCAAGTTTTATGCTCTGCCCCAGGCACCTCAGCAGTTTAAAC
>JBJEPO010000079.1:0-2479 GCA_051881275.1 Eubacterium sp.
AAACCGATAATCCGGACCTTGAAGGCGGAGATGACCACGATTATGACTATTTCGGTTAAATGAAATGAATTACCCCTTCCTCAATGAGGAAGGGGTTTTGTTATGCTTAATCAAGGCACAAAACACAGGCATACTTGCCGTATGCCGAGTATTTTAACGAAGAGTAAGGGCAAATCTGCCACGATAAACCGTGGTTCGGATTATTACCGTTACTCTAAAGTCATTTTATATTAATTTAATTTGACATATTATAATTTATATATTATTATAAGTAATGTGTAATATTATGTAAAATGGAAGTATTGTGTAATGAACATTTTGATTTGCGGTCTTGGATTAATAGGCGGCAGCTTGGCAAAAACATTAAAAAAGAACACATCATATAAGGTGTTAGGCTGGAACAGAACTAAATCCGTTGCCGAAAAGGCACTAAGCGAGGGTGCGGTTGATGAAATCGGCGAGCTTGAGGATTTAATACCTAAAGCCGATGTAACAATAATAAATTTCTATCCAAAGGCGATTGTTCCCTTTATTCTTGAACATAAAGACTTGTTTAAAGAAGATTCTATCGTAACAGATTCCTGCGGAATTAAAACTGAAATCTGCAGAGAAATGGAAAAGTATGATTTAGACTTTTACTTTATCGGCGCTCACCCCATGGCAGGCCGTGAGGTAGGCGGTTATGATAACAGTCTTGACAATTTGTTTGACAATGCAAGCTTTATTTGTACTCCGTCCAATTCAACACCGAGAAACAAAACGGACGCCCTTGTGGGCATTGCACAGAATATGGGCTTTGCAAGAACAGTTGTTACCACACCGGAGCATCACGATGAAATGATTGCATTTACCTCGCAGATTGCCCACGTTCTTGCATGCTCTTATGTTCTGTCTCCGCTTGCGCCTATGCACGAGGGATACTCGGCAGGCTCCTACCGTGATGTCAGCCGTGTTGCACGAATTAATGCTGATATGTGGACAGAGCTTTTTATCGCCAACAAGGAACCCCTTGTAAGAGAAATTGACGACCTTGTTTCAAATCTTATGCAGTTTAAATACAATATTGTCAACGAGGACGAGGAGGCGCTGAGAGCGCTTATGGAAAAGGGCAACAGAATTAAGGAGGAAATCGGATAATGAAAAAGCTGAGAGTTAATGTTGCTCAGGGATACGATATTTTGATAGGCAAAGGAATCCTTAATGATTTTGTCGGATATGTTGATGATATATGCAAGGCAAAAAAGGTTTGCTTAATCAGCGAAACCAATGTTTATCCTCTTTACGGACAGGATATTCATAATCAGCTTGAAAATAGCGGATACAAGGTTTTTGATTTTGTTTTTCCTGCAGGAGAGGAGTCAAAAAAGCCTCAAACCGTTATTGAAATGGTTGAATTTATGGCTGAAAACGGACTTACACGAAATGATATTGCCATTGCCTTAGGCGGCGGTGTTTGCGGAGATATGGCAGGATTTGCCGCCGCAATTTATCTCAGGGGTATTAAGTTTGTACAAATCCCAACATCGCTTTTGGCACAGGTTGATTCCTCCGTGGGCGGTAAAACAGCGGTGGATTTGCCTCAAGGCAAAAACCTCTGCGGTGCATTTCATCAGCCGAGCCTTGTACTGATTGACCCGAACACACTTGACACACTGTCAGACCATTTCTTTGCAGACGGTATGGCTGAGGCTATAAAAATGGGATGTATCAAAAGCGAGTCCCTGTTTGAGCTTATTGAGCAAAAGGATGTCAAAGAGAATATTGAAGATATAATTTATCAGTGCGTCAGCCTTAAAGCAGGCGTTGTTGAGCGTGACGAAAAGGAGCACGGGGAAAGAGCGTTGCTGAACTTCGGTCACACACCCGGTCACGCTATTGAAAAGCTGCATAATTTTAAAACCGTATCCCATGGAGAAGCGGTGGGAATGGGCATGGTGCTTATTTCCTCAGTCGGTGAAAGCTTAGGTATAACGCCTAAGGGCACCTCAAAAAGAATTGCAGACATTCTTGTTAAAAATAATTTACAGACACAGGATAATCACTCTGTTAAGGAAATTGTAGGCGCAATGAGTGCGGACAAAAAGCGAACAGGGGAGGGCATTAATTTTATAATGCTTCATTCCGTGGGTGACGGATTTATTTATCCTGTTGAAAATGAAAATATACCAAAGATGTTCGGAGTAGAATAAATGAGCAAAGTTTCTATAGGTCGTTCAAAATTAAACGGAAATATTACTGCACCGCCGTCAAAATCAGCGGCGCACAGGGCGTTGATATGCTCATACCTTGCAGGCGGAGGAACAGTTTCTCCCATAATAAATTCAAAGGATATGCAGGCAACGCTGGGCGTTATTGACGGCTTGAAAGGCAAATTACCACGTCTTCACTGTATTGAAAGCGGTTCAACCCTTCGTTTTATGATTCCCGTAGCCGCCTCTTTAGGTAAGTCGGTTACCTTTACAGGTGAGGGCAGTCTGCT
>JBJEPO010000080.1:0-2433 GCA_051881275.1 Eubacterium sp.
ACAACATTGCCCATCTCTTTGTTGCAAAACTCCATAACCTCGTCATTAAGCAGTACACCGTTGGTAGTAAGTGTAAAGCGGAAATTTTTGTTATGTATCTTTTCCTGCTCTCTGCCGTACTGTACGAGCTTTTTGCAAACCTCCCAATTAAGCAGTGGTTCACCGCCGAAAAAGTCCACTTCAAGATTTTTTCTTGTACCGCTGTTTTCAATTAAAAAATCAAGGGCACGTTTGCCCACCTCGTAGCTCATCAGTCCTTTGTCGGCACCGCCGTATTCGCCCTTGCCTGCAAAGCAGTATTCGCAGTTGAGATTACATCCGTGAGCTACGTGCAGGCATATTGCTTTAATAACGCTCTGCCTGTTTTTAAATTCAGCGGCGGCGTTTTCAAATTCGTCCTTGCTAAACAGTCTGCCGTCGTCAATAAGGGCTTTAATATCCTCAAAGCAAAGGGCAATATCCTCTTTTGTAACATCGTCCCTGTCGGAATATTTGTTTAGAATATAATCTGTAATTTCTTCTTGGCTTTTGCTTTCGTATAATGTGATAATATCATAAGCCACATCATCAACGCTGTGAACACAACCGCTGTTTTGGTCAATTATGATATTATATCCGTTCATTTTGTATGCGTGTATCATATTTGTTCCTTTACATAGAAAAACGGCGGTGCGTGACCGCCGAAAATTCTAACGAAAATTTTTTACTTTTTAAGCTGCTCACATTTCTGGTTAGCAACTGAACAGGAAGTCTTGCTTGCTGACTGGCAGGATGTCTGGCACTCACCGCAGCCGCCCTTCTTGGCAGATTCGCAAAGATTTCTTGAGCTTAAAGTATTAATTCTTTTCATAAAATAACACCTCTTTCATTAGATTATACATATTATAATTTATGACAGTTCATTTGTCAATATTTTATGGGGAAGTAAACCGCTGTCGGAAATATAATGACTGTGATTTTTTTGAATATCATCAATTAATTCGCCTGTAATAATTTCTCCGGGAACAATTATCGGTATTCCCGGCGGATATGCATAAATATATTCTGCGCATATTCTGTTATCTGCCTGCTTTAACACGGTTTCTGCTCTTTTTTCATTATCGTAAATAGGCTTAGCCTGATGGGGAAGCGTAAATGTTAGATTAGTGAGTCTGTGTCCGCAATCGGCAGAGTCAATTTCTTTAAGTGCTTTTTTCAGTGCGTTAAAGCCTTTTTCGGTATCTCCGCAGGACGCAATAAGTATAATATAATCTGCAGAAGCCATTTCGCACTCAATTAAATATTGTCTTCTTAAAATATCCGAAAATTCATATCCGCTGATATTTTTGTGAGAAATAACAATCCTTGAAAAATCATCATTTTCAATAATACTGATATTCTTCAAATTTGATACTGCGCTTTTTAAATCGTTAATTTGAGTAAATAAGCGCTCGTATTTATCCTTGCAGTTTTCAAGAAAATCTGCACATATATCAATACTGCTTATTAATACATAGCTCGGTGAGCTTGTTTCGTAAATATCCATATACTGCTTAATTTTATCTGCGTATTTATCATTATAAATATTAACGACGGCAGTCTGTGTAAGGGCAGGGAGGGTTTTATGCAGTGAATTAATCACAATATCTCCCTGCTGAAATTCGGGGAATTTATCATAAAAGCCGAAATGTGCTCCGTGTGCACCGTCAATAATAAGAGGCACAGGACAATTTACACGGCTGACAATACCTTCGTAAGTGGGAGATGTTATCACCACCGCCTTGGAATTAGGATATTTTTTAACTGCATCGTTAAGCTGTTTTTGAGTGACCTTGCCGAAAAATCCATAATTCCCATTATATTCGGGAACTATATAATGAACATTAAGCTTGTTGATATAACAGGCGTTATAAACGGACTTATGACAGTTTCTTGCAATAATTATCTCATCATTCTCATTGCATAGTGCAGAAATTGCGGCAAGTATGCAGGCAGTAGAGCCGTTAACTGATAAAATTGATTTTTTACTTTTATATAGCTTTGTATATCTGTTTTCAAGCTCAAGCAATATTGAGTTTGGGTTGTGCAAATTGTCAAAACCGCTTATTTCCGTTATATCTATATCAGCACCCGGAATGTTAAAATCAGAATTTCGCTTGTGTCCCGGCATGTGAAACGGGTATAAACTGTTGCTTTTCAGCTCATTTAGTAATTTCAATTTTTTCTCTCCTAAAATTAGTAATCATAAGCATTATGTAACCTGCAAAAATAGGCAGAGCTTCTATAAGTCCGGTTTCTTTAAAAATAAAAAGGCATATTAAATCAACAACAAGTATTACTCCTGTAATGCAGGTAAACACCTTAAACATAAATGATTTCTTAAAGTTTAACAAAAACAGCAGAAATACCGTAATTCCCGAAACTGCCGAAAATGTAAGGGAACCAATGCAATGC
>JBJEPO010000081.1:0-2426 GCA_051881275.1 Eubacterium sp.
GGTCTCTTTTCACGAACCTGTGCTGCGAACTGACCAACCTTCTGCTTATCTGCACCGCTGATTACGATTGCATTGGCATTCGGACATTCAATTTTAATTCCTTCAGGCGCTTCCATAATAACCTGATGTGAGAAACCGAGGTTCATAACAAGCTTTGTACCCTGCATCTGAACTCTGTAACCAACACCGTTAACCTCAAGATTTTTCTTGAAGCCGTCTGTTACGCCTACTACCATATTGGCGATAAGTGAACGATAGAGACCGTGAAGTGCTCTGTTCTCCTTAGCGTCATTGGGTCTTGATAATGTAATCTCGCTGCCGTTAACAGTAACTGTGATGTTTTTATTTACATCCTGAGTAAGAGTACCGTTTGGTCCCTTTACGGTTACAGTGTTAGCGTCGTCAACTTTAACGTCAACGCCGGCAGGAATTACGATTGGCTTTAAACCGATACGTGACATCCTAACTGCACCTCCTTACCAAACAAATGCTAATACTTCGCCGCCAACATTCTGCTTGCGAGCTTCTCTGTCTGTCATTATACCTTTTGAAGTGGAAACGATTGCGATACCGAGACCTTTCATTACCTTAGGCATATCTTCAACATTTGAGTAAATTCTAAGACCTGGCTTAGAAACTCTGCGAAGGCCTGTGATAACCTGGCTCTTGTTTTCGCCGTACTTAAGTGTTACACGGATAACACCCTGTTTCTCGTCTTCAATAACTTTGTATCCTGCAATATAACCTTCATCAACAAGAATCTGAGCGATTGCCTTCTTCATGTTTGATGCAGGAATATCTACTGTTTCGTGTTTTGCTGAATTGGCATTACGAATTCTTGTAAGCATATCAGCAATAGGGTCTGTAATATGCATTGATATTTCCTCCTTATAAATTTAGCAATTCTCAGTTTCTTACCAAGAAGATTTCTTTACGCCCGGAATCTCGCCCTTGTGAGCAAGTTCTCTGAAGCATATACGGCATACGCCATACTTACGAAGATAAGCATGAGGTCTACCGCAGATTTTGCATCTGTTATACTCTCTTGTTGAGTACTTAGCAGGCTTCTTCTGCTTTGCTTTCATAGATGTCTTTGCCACGATAATCCCTCCTTACTCTGCAAACGGAGCGCCCATAAGCTTGAGCAGCTCTCTTGCTTCTTCGTCTGTCTGTGCGGTTGTTACCATAATGATATCCATACCGCGTACTTTATCAACCTTATCGTAATCAATTTCAGGGAAAATCAACTGTTCCTTAATACCCATAGCATAGTTTCCTCTGCCGTCAAATGAGTTAGGATTGATTCCTCTGAAGTCACGTACTCTCGGGAGAGCAAGATTGAAAAATCTGTCAAGAAATTCATACATTCTCTCGCCACGGAGTGTAACCTTAACACCGATTGGCATACCCTCACGGAGTTTGAAGTTAGCGACTGATTTCTTTGCCTTGCAGACAACGGGCTTCTGACCAGTAATCTGAGCAAGGTCTGCTACGATAGCGTCAACTACCTTTGAATTTTCACGAGCTTCGCCGCATCCGACATTAAGAACAATCTTGTCAAGCTTTGGGATTTGCATAACAGACTTGTATTCAAACTTTTTCATTAATGCAGGAGCTACTTCGCTCTTGTAGGTTTCTTTTAACCTTGCAGCCATTTGTTATGTCCTCCCTTTCTTAAAACTCGTGTCCGCATTTAGGATTCTTACAAACGCGGATTCCGCCCTTCTTGTGGCCGACACGTGTTGCCTTGCCGCACTTGGGGCATACTAACTGAACTTTACTTGCGTAGAGAGCTGATTCAACCTTTACAAGTCCGCCCTGCTCGCCCATCTTTGTAGGCTTAACATGCTTTGTAACAACCTGGACATTCTTAACGATGACCTTGTCTTCCTTAGGACTTACAGCGATTACTTCACCCTGAACGCCTTTTGACTTACCGCTGAGTACCTGAACGGTATCACCGGTTTTAACAAACATCTTTTTCATTTACAGCACCTCCATTAAAGAACTTCCGGAGCGAGAGAAAGAATCTTCATATAATCTTTTTCACGAAGCTCTCTTGCTACGGGACCAAAAATACGGGTGCCTTTAGGAGTTTTATCCTCCTTAATAATTACGGCAGCATTTTCGTCAAAACGAATATACTGACCATCATCACGACGTACACCTTTAGTTGTACGAACGATGACTGCTTTAACAACTTCGCCTTTTTTAACGATGCCGCCGGGAGCAGCTTTCTTAACAGTTGCAACGATTACATCGCCGATGTTAGCGTACTTTCTGCCGGAACCGCCCAAAACACGAATACAAAGAATTTCTTTAGCACCTGTGTTGTCGGCAACCTTAAGACGACTTTCCTGTTGTATCACAGCGTTTTCCTCCTTCGTACTGCAAAATAACACTTTGCTAAGTTGCAGTTATTATTT
>JBJEPO010000082.1:0-13628 GCA_051881275.1 Eubacterium sp.
GAGCGTCACCTTGCCAAGGTGAAGGTAGCGAGTTCGAGTCTCGTAATCCGCTCCACCACGCACCGAAAAGTCGGTGCGTTTTTTATTGACAAGGATATTAATTTCATAATATAATGATTTTACAAACATTTCATATTTCGGGGTAAGCATTATGGATAATATCAAGCGTGCAAGAATTTACTGCAAATTAGTCAGGTCTGCGTCAAAACGCACCAAATATCTTAAAGAGGCTAATATTTTTCATCATTTCGGTAACGGCAATGTATATCATTCACGTGATATTCCTGCGGAGCCGTATCTTGTTTCAATCGGAAACAATGTCAGAATAAGCTCCGACGTGCGCTTTATCACCCACGATATTGTGCAGACTATGTTTAAATACGGCGATATGCCCTATAACGAGTCCTGCCTGTATTATATGGATAAAATTACGGTGGGAAATAATGTTATGATAGGGCTTGGCTCAATCATAATGTACGGTGTTAATATCGGCAATAACGTGGTTGTTGCGGCAGGCAGTGTTGTTACAAAGGATGTGCCCGACGGTAAAATCGTGGGCGGAAATCCGGCGAGAATAATCGGCGAAACCGACGCTCTGGCGCAAAAACGCCTTAAGCTTACCGAAAACAGACCCACCAATGCCTCCGATATGGCGAAGATTAATGAATATTTTTGGAATGAATAACGAAAATCCTCCCTGCCTTTAGGGAGGATTTTGATATTAAGTTTATTATTTCTTGTTTTTAAATAATACACCCTTCGGGTCCTTGCAAAGCAGGATGATAAGCCATGCGATTGCACCGACCGCAACAGCACATACACCGAGAATTGCGTCATTTAACAAATCTCCCAACGGCTGATTGAAAAATTCCGCCTTTAATTCGGCGTATTCAAATATTGCATCAACAAACCACATAAGCGACGCACCCCAGTAAATTATACTGAGTGTGCCGAATTTATATGTATCCTTTTCTGCGTGGGAATACCAAAGAATTGTGCTGACAATCGCAGCAATAACTGTAATCAATAAGCACATATTATAATCTCCTTACGCCTTTGATGCCGCTGATTTCAGCTTTTTATACTTAGCGTCAACGAAAGCGCACACTGCGCCCCATACGGCAGTAACGGTAACAGCCATTGTAACGCCTACCGTTGCCATTTCATGCAGCATAACCTTCGTTTCTCCCGGACTTTGCATTGCCGTTAGGAACGGATATACCGGTGATATTTCGCCGTGCCACAAATGCTCAAATGCAAGCAGAAGAACACCGCCCCAAAGCAGACCTGCCAGCAGACCTAATTTTTTTGACCAAGTGAATTTTTTAGGCTCCTGCTCAAATTTGCCCTCGTCTGCAAGCTTGGGAGCCTGAATTTTATTTTCCTTTTTCTTTGCCGCAACAAAAGCCGCTGTTACAACGATAGCCTCTGCCGCAGGTACGATAAAACATGCCATAAGACATCCTCCTTTATAAATAATTTTTACAATTTAATAATATACCAAAAAAATTCCATTAGCAAGCCCCACG
This sequence comes from Eubacterium sp., assembly GCA_051881275.1. GTDB lineage: Bacteria > Bacillota > Clostridia > Oscillospirales > Acutalibacteraceae > Eubacterium_R. Next base: position 1,530 of record JBJEPO010000082.1, read on the forward strand.
GGGGGATAAAATATTGCAATGTATAGAATCCCTCAGTCTGCTTCTCATCCAGCTCCCTTTAACAAGGGAGCCATATAGGTTAAATTATTATTAATACCGCTGACAGAGGGATTGAAAAAAGCAGCATAAAAATAATCCGCAGGCGGTGCGGATTATTTCATAAACTTATCTATTGCGTTGTTAAGCTCATCAATCATTTGGTTATCGCCGTCCTCAACTGCATGAACGATACAATGCTCCAAATGGTCCTTTAAAATGACCTTGCCGGTGTTGTTTATGGCACTTTTTACTGCCGCCAGCTGTACTAAAACATCACTGCAGTCCTCGCCGTCCTCAACCATTTGCTTAACCTTTTGCAAATGCCCGATTGCCTTTGCAAGACGGTTTGTTACCTCTTTTGTGTGCTGGTGGGAATGTTGATGAGTGTGTGTAATTTTTTCGCTGTCACTCATAGGCTTTTACCGGTAAAGCGTCCCATAATGCCCGGTCCGAAGTCAATATAATTGCCGGTCTGCTTTGCACTTTCCTCGTTGATTGAGTCAACGCCGGAGTCAATTTCATCATTCTTATGATAAATAAGATAGGGAACAGGGTCACCGGCGTGAGTTCTTGTTACTATCGGCGTGGGGTGGTCGGGCAAAATCATAATTTTGTAATCGTCATACCTTTTAAGTCCTTCAAAAAGTATGGGCAGTACCCTCTCGTCAATCATTTCTATTGACTTAACCTTGTTTTCCGGCTCGTTTCTGTGACCGCATTCGTCGGGTGCCTCAAAATGAATATAAACCAAATCGTCGCCCTTTTCCAAAAGCTCAAGGGCGGCTTTTGCTTTGCCCTCAAAATTGGTGTCAATGTAGCCTGTTGCACCCTCAACCTCGGCAACGTCCATTTTTGCGCATCCGCCAAGACCTTTAATAAGGTCAACGGCAGATACTACGCCGCCCTTTAAGCCGTAAATGTTTTCAAAGCTGTCAAAGGCGGGACGGGTGCCCTCGCCCCAAAGCCAAATTGAATTGGCAGGGCGTTTGCCTCTCTCTTTTCTGGCAATGTTAACAGGGTGGTCCTTCAGCAAATCGTAGGATTTTTTCATCATTTCAATCAGCGGCTTTGCATTTTCGCTGTCTGAAAGATATTCGGTAATTACCTTGCCCGTAATATCGTGGGGCGGAGTCATTTTGCCTAAATCCGTGGTGCCGTTGTCCCAAATAAGACAGTGACGGTAGCTTACACCGGGATAAAATTTAAACTCATCCGTGCCTAATTTTTCATCAATATATTTGATTAATATTTCCGCCTCCTCGCTGGAAATATCGTCGGCACAATAGTCCTCAATGGTCTTTTCCTCGTAGGGCAGGTCGTCCTCGGACAGAGTTACAAGATTTGTACGCAGGGAAACATCGGTGCTTTTCATATCAATGCCGATGGATGCCGCCTCAAGCGGACTTCTGCCTGTGTAAAATTTCATCGGGTCAAAGCCCATAACGCTCATATTTGCAACGTCGGAGCCGGGCTTGAGTCCCTCTGCTACTGTGCGGATAAGTCCCACCTCGCCGTGCCTTGCAAGATAGTCCATATTAGGCTTTTTGGCACACATCATCGGTGTTTTGCCGTCAAGGGCAGGCACGGGATAATCCGCCATACCGTCGTATAAAACAACAACGTATTTCATAAAATATCCTTCTTTCGTATAAAACGCATTTGATTATTTAAAGTAATTTACGCCGGACTCAAATATCTTCATATCCTTTTCAAAAGGAACATTAGCATAAAGATTTGCGCCCTTACGCTCGCAGTGGCCCATTTTGCCGAATACTCTGCCGTCAGGTGAGGTGATACCCTCAACTGCGCAAACCGAGCCGTTGGGGTTAAAGGGCATTGCGTCGGTAGCTTCGCCGTCCGGTGTTACATACTGTGTTGCAACCTGACCGTTTTCAATAAGCTTTTTCATTACATCATCATTGGCAACAAAGCGTCCTTCGCCGTGGCTAATCGGAATTGCGAACATATCGCCTGCATTTACACCGCTGAGCCATGGTGATTTAACGCTGGCAACACGTGTGTAAGCCATAGAAGAAATATGTCTGCCGATGGTGTTGAAGGTAAGAGTTGGGTCATTTTCCGTGATTTCGGTAATTTCGCCGTAGGGCACAAGACCTAATTTAATCAGTGCCTGGAAGCCGTTGCAGATACCCAGCATAAGACCGTCACGGTTTTTAAGCAGATTTGTAACAGCCTCCTTAACCTTTGGATTTCTAAAGGTTGTGGCGATAAATTTACCGGAGCCCTCCGGCTCGTCACCGCCGCTGAAGCCGCCGGGAAGCATAATAATCTGTGAATTGTTGATTTCCTCTACCATTTTGTCAATGGTTTCATTGATTGCAGAGGAGGAAAGGTTGTTAACCACAAGAATTGACGCCTCGGCACCTGCCTTTTCAAAGGCTCTTGCCGTGTCAACCTCGCAGTTTGTACCCGGAAATGCCGGAATAAATACTCTCGGCTTAGCGGTTTTGTTCTTTGCTATAATTATATTGCGCTCTTTGTAAAGAGGTACATCATAAGGCATTTTTGCCTTTTTGTTTGAATCGGTGGGGAATACCTTTTCAAGCTTTCCTGTCCATTTTTCTATAAGCTCATCACAGGTGTAGCTTACGCCGTCTATTGTGATGCTTGCACTGTCGCTTGTTTTACCGAGAAGTGTGCCGTCAAAGGTGTTTTCATCTGCAAGCTCCAGCACAAATGACGCCTGCTGAGGAGCAAACAAGGTCTGTGCCGAAAGATTTTCCGCAAAGTCAAAGCCCATTTTGTCGCCGAATGCCATTTTGCATACGCAGGCGGCGGCACCGCCCTCTTTTACAACGGATGCGGCAAGCACAGAGCCGTCTCTTACGCCCTGATAAACCTTCATCATAAGCGCCATTGCCTCGTCATACTTAGGCATACCGCTTTCTTCGTCAACCGGCAGAGGAACAAGCTTTACTGCCGAGCCGGCTTTCTTAAAGCGTGCGGATACTGTTTTTGACGCTTGGCTCATACCTACTGCGAATGATACGAGTGTAGGAGGAACGTCAAGCTCGTTAAAGGAGCCGCTCATTGAGTCCTTACCGCCGATGGAGGGAGTTTTGTATCCCACCTGTGCGGACAATGCACCCAGCAATGCAGATGCAGGCTTGCCCCAGCGAGCAGGAACATCGTGGAGTCTTTCAAAATATTCCTGGAAGGTAAGACGTGCTTTTGACGGGTCACATCCTGCGCAGGCAAGCTTTGCAAGAGATTCGGACACTGCAAATGCTGCGCTGTGGAACGGCGACCAGCGTGAAAGCTTGGGAATAAAGCCGTAGGACATAACGGTGGCTGTGTCTGTTTCGCCTTTTTCAAGAGGAACCTTGGCAACCATAGCCTCCTCCGGTGTAAGCTGGTACTTGCCGGCATAAGGCATAAGCACGGTTGCCGCACCGATTGATGAGTCAAAACGCTCAACAAGACCCTTCTGTGAGCATACCTCAAGGCGTGAAAGGTTTTCTTTAAGTGCCTGAGCGTTTGTCATATTCTTAAGTGCCGGGGGCACCTGTTCTCTGTAATTGTTATCGTCTATTGCCTGAATTTCAGCCTTTGCGTGCTGAACAACGCCGTTTGTGTTAAGAAAGTCACGGCTTATATCAACGATTTTGTCGCCTCTCCAGGTCATTTCAAGACGGTTTTCGCTTGTAACAACGGCAACGGGAGTAGCCTCAAGGTTTTCTTCGTTGGAAAGTGCAATGAATTTGTCAACGTCATTCTTGTCAAGAACAACCGCCATTCTCTCCTGTGATTCGGAAATGGCAAGCTCCGTTCCGTCAAGACCGTCATATTTTTTCGGCACCTTGTCCAAATCAATTTTAAGACCGTCGGCAAGCTCGCCGATAGCAACGGAAACACCGCCTGCGCCGAAATCGTTACAGCGTTTAATCATTTTTGCAACCTGAGCATTGCGGAACAAACGCTGAATTTTACGCTCTGTGGGAGGATTACCCTTCTGCACCTCTGCGCCGCAGGTTTCTATTGAGTGAGAATCGTGCGCCTTGGAGGAGCCTGTTGCACCGCCGCAGCCGTCACGTCCTGTTCTGCCGCCTAAAAGAACGATAATGTCGCCCTCCTGAGGCACCTCACGGATTACGTTTGCCTTTGGTGATGCGCCGATAACCGCACCTATTTCCATACGCTTTGCAACGTAGCCGTCATCGTAAAGCTCGGCAACCTGACCGGTGGCAAGACCGATTTGGTTACCGTATGATGAATAGCCCTGTGCTGCGCCTGTGGTGATTTTGCTTTGGGGAAGCTTGGCGTCCAAGGTGTCCTCAAAGGGAGTTGTAGGGTCGCCGGAGCCTGTTACACGCATTGCCTGATAAACATAGGCTCTGCCTGAAAGCGGGTCACGGATTGCACCGCCCAGACAGGTTGCCGCACCGCCGAAGGGCTCAATTTCTGTGGGGTGGTTGTGGGTTTCGTTTTTAAACTGAATAAGCCAAGGCTCTTTTTTGCCGTCAACCTCAACCTCTGCGTTGATGGAGCAGGCATTGATTTCCTCGCTTTCGTCCAGGTCGTCAACAAAGCCTCTCTTTTTAAGGACCTTTGTGCCTATGCACGCCATATCCATAAGGCAGACAATCTTGTCCTTTCTGCCCTGATATACTTCGTTTCTGATTTCAAAATATTCGTTAAGGGCTTTTTCTATCGCCTTTGAATATTTGCCCTCGTCAATTTTAATTTCGTCAAGCTGTGTGGCAAAGGTGGTGTGACGGCAGTGGTCTGACCAGTAGGTGTCAATAACCTTTAATTCCGTCAGCGACGGGTCACGGCTTTCATCGTTTTTGAAATAATCACGTACCCAGCACAAATCCGCAACGCTCATTGCAAATCCCATAGATGCGTGGTAATCGGCAATTTCCTCATCTGTTTTGCCGATAAAGCCGTTGATTCTTTCAATATCCTTGGGGATGTCGGATTTAATATCAAGGGAGTCGGGCAAATCCATTGATGCAACCCTTGATTCAACCGGGTTGATTATGTAGGATTTGATTTTTTCAAATTCGTCATCGGTGATGTTACCCTTTACGGCAATAATTTTTGCCGACGCTACGTCCGGGCGTTCACCTGCGGTAAGAAGCTGAATACACTGTGCCGCACTGTCTGCTCGCTGGTCGTACTGACCGGGCAGATACTCTGTTGCAAAATATCTCCAGCCTTCGTCAAATTTTATTTCATAATAAACATTGTCCAGGTTAGCCTCGGAAAACACCTGAGAGACAGCCTTATCAAATTCCTCCTGAGAGAGTCCCTGCGCATCATAGCGGTTGATAAGCCTTAAATCCTCAAGGGCAGTAATGCCTACATTGCTCTTAAGGTCCTCAAGAATCTGACCTGCTTCAATGTCGTTTCCTTTCTTTTTTTCAACAAAAACACGATAAACCTTTGCCATTTTCGTCCTCCTGCAAATTAAATTTATAATATAATAACATATTATTTGTCTAAATACTATATGAAATTTTGATTTTTGTCTGTTTTTTTGAATTAATTATTAAAACTTTGTATAACTGCTTACTTTTTGTAAAGATTGTGATATAATTAACATAGTGTGTGATTTCTATAATTTTCTATACATAAAATTAATTGAGGAAGTGATACAACTGAACGATATAGATGAGCTTGCCTTTGAGGTTGAATTTATGAACTGCGTAATTGATAAAGCAGACAATCTCAAGGTAACCGACAGCGACAGCCATTTCAGTAAATTTGCAGGCGTGCATCCGTCAAAAATCAAGCAGGGCAAGCTGTTTCTCTACGATTTGATTAAGCCTAAGGATAGGGAAACGGTAATGCGAAAAATATGCAAAAAGGACGCACCTTATGTTTATCTTAATTTTTACATAAAAAATGAAAGCGGAGAATATGTATATGTTCACGCCACCGGTCAGAATGACGAAAATTCCACACTTTGCAGACTTACTCTTGCGGATGTTTCCCGTTCTGTTGAAAAATCGGAGCAGTTAAGGGCAAGAGCCAGGGAAATGAACCACCTTGTTGATTTGGTAACAGGAGGCGTTTGTCTGTTTAAGGTTACCCAAAATATGCATATTCAGGCACTTTATCTCAACAACGCCTGCTGCCGTCTTTTCGGCACGGACAAAAACAGCTACGAAAGCCGTGATTACCGTTTTGACGACCTTATTCATCCGGATGACAAGAGCGTTGTTTTTCAGCAGATAGGTCATTCAATGGCAACAAAAAAGCCCATTGAGCTTGAATTTCGTGTGCTTCAGCACAGGGACAGCTATATCTGGTGCAAGTGCAATGCGGACATTCAGCGTTACGATACCGATAACTGCCCGATTTTCCACGCAATGTTCACCGATATTACGGATATAAAAAATGCCGAGGAGGAGGCTGACGAGCAGTCCGACGCAATGATAAAGATGTTTAAAAATCTGCCGGGCCCCATTTTCTGCACAGGCACAAAAACGCCTTTGGTAACGGACGTGGTTTCAACGGATTTCCTGCGCCTTTTAGGCTATTCCCGCTCGGAATTTTTTGACACCTACGGCGGTGATTTGGAAAATCTTATAACGCCACGTGAGGCGGCAATGGTTAAGGCACTGATTAAAAAGCAGTGCGAAAAGAAAAAAGAGGTTAAAACCACCTATTCCGTCAGAACAAAGGGCGGACGTTTTATAGTGGTTGAGGATAAGCGTAAAATTATTGATGTTGCCGACGGCAAGAAAACAACCATCGGCATCCTCCGTGACATAACCTCAAAGCACCTTGATGAAGACATCGGATAAATCCGAGATAATAGAGAAAAGAGAAGAGAGAACAGAAAAGGGTCTTGCAGACGGCGATTACATTGAAAATACAATGCTTTTACAGAGAATACCGTAATTGTCGCCGTGTTATGCCAAAAATGCAAAAAAGAGGAGAAGCAATAATGAGCGAAACAGCATTAACTGCAATTAAATCAATAATGCAGGCAGGTATAATTGTTTGCATTTTTGCGTCAATTTACTTTTATTTCAAGGCAAGAGGCAAAAAAGCAGATGCATTACACTATGTATTTACATTTCTGTTGGGACTGCTTTATTTAATCCCCAAAGCCGTAATTTCAAAAAAGAAAAGCACTGAAAAAGTGCCGGTAGCAAACAAGAAAATGAACATAATTTCCATTACGTTGTTTGTGGTTTATCTGATTTTGATTGCCGGTACAGCCGGTATGATTATCAACGGTAATTTTGCATCGCAGGGTAATTATTATGATATGAACGGTGTATCGTACCGTGATATAAACGATGTTCCTTTTTACACACGAGACGGTGAAAAGCTTCTGCGTGGCGGTGATGACGGACATATTAATTATCTGGTGAATGACTCCGGCAAAAAGCATGATTTAATAAATTGCTACGTTGATGAGGACGGGTATATTGTTTTAAACAGAAATGATATTGAATATAACGAAGACCTTGACATCAACGGAAATATTTATTGTTACATAGATAAAGACGGTAACAAGTATGCCAATTGTACGTTTATTTACTGGAATGCAGACGGAGAAATTCTTGACGAGGCGATAAACGGTATCAGCCAAAGGAATGAAAAGCTTGATAATTTAATTTCCTCAGCCGCAGAAAAAGCACGCAAAACCACAGCATTGCAGGAATAGTGCATTTCTAAACCACCCGAAAAACAGCAATATTTTTAATTGCGTCGCAGACCCAATTCTTTTCACTCTTCACTCTTCACTTTTCACTACTAACAACAAAAGCACCCAATCGGGTGCTTTTGTTGTTAGTATTTCTTAAGCTGTTCCTCGTCAAAGGTTGCGAGAAATTCATCATAAGTGCCCTTGCGGTCAATGTATTTGTCACCGCTGATTTCAATAATTCTGTCTGCCACGGTCTGTACAAACTGGTGGTCGTGGGAGGTGAACAATACCGTTTCGGGATAACGGATAAGTCCGTCGTTGAGAGCCGTGATTGATTCCAAATCAAGATGGTTGGTAGGCTCGTCAAGGATAAGCACGTTTGCACCGCTGAGCATCATTTTACAAAGCATACAGCGCACACGCTCGCCTCCGGAAAGGACGTTTGCCATTTTCAGCGCCTCATCACCGCTGAATAACATTCTGCCAAGCCAGCCTCGGATATCCGCCTCAAGAGTTTGGGTTGTATATTGTCTGAGCCAATCCACAAGAGATAGCTCCACGCCGTCAAAATATTTGCTGTTGTCGGAGGGGAAATAGCTCTGTGAGGTTGTAACGCCCCATTTGTACGAGCCTTCGTCCGGCTCAAGCTCGCCGGTGATGATTTTAAACAATGTGGTTTTTGCCACCACGTCGGAGCCTACAAAAGCCACCTTTTCACGGGGATGAATTACGAATGAAATATCGTCAAGCACCTTGCGGTCACCTATGGTTTTTGTAAGGTGGTCAACACGGAGAAGGTCGTTTCCGCACTCTCTGTCGGGCTTGAAGTCAACATAAGGAAAGCGTCTTGACGATACGGGCATTTCAATCATTTCAAGGGCGTCAAGCTGTTTCTTTCTGCTGGTAGCCTGCTTGGATTTTGCGGCGTTGGCGGAAAATCTGTTGATGAAATCCTGAAGCTCCTTGATTTTCTGCTCGTTCTTTTTGTTTTGGTCTCTTGCCTGACGCTGACGCATCTGGGTGTATTCGTACCAGAAATCATAGTTACCTGTGTAAAGGGTAATTTTGCCGTAATCCACGTCGCATATATGGGTGCATACCTTATTTAAGAAATGACGGTCGTGGGATACAACAATAACCGTGTTGGGAAAGTCAAGCAAAAAGTTTTCAAGCCAGCTGATAGCCGCCAAATCAAGGTGGTTGGTAGGCTCGTCAAGGAGAAGAATGTCGGGATTGCCGAAAAGTGCCTGAGCCAGCAAAACCTTAACCTTTAAGTCGGAGGGAAGCTCTGCCATTTTAAGATAGTGATACTCATCGCTTACGCCTAATTTATTGAGCATAAATTCTGCGTCGCTTTCAGCGTTCCAGCCGTCTAAATCGGCAAATTCTGCCTCAAGCTCGCCTGCCTTAATACCGTCCTCCTCGCTGAAATCCTCTTTTGCGTAGAGGGCGTCCTTTTCCTCCATAATCTCAATAAGACGGGGATTGCCCATAAGCACCGTTCTTACAACCTCATATTCATCATAGGCAAAATGATCCTGCTTAAGCACGGAAAGACGCTCGCCGGGAGTAATGCTGATATTGCCCTTTTGCGGGTCAAGGTCGCCGCTTAACACCTTTAAAAATGTTGATTTACCTGCGCCGTTTGCGCCGATGATACCGTAGCAGTTGCCCGGTGAAAAGGTTACGTTAACTCTTTCAAAAAGTGTGCGTCCGCCGAACTGTACGGTTACATTGCTTGCTGTAATCATATTTTTGCCTCCTTAATTTCTCTGTGTATTCTATCACAACATCATTATAATTACAAGAAAAATTATAATTTGCAGGCTGAGCCTGCACCCACACGAGAAGATGGGGATAATAAAAATAACATTTTTACCCGACAATAAATTTATATAAGTTATGATTTATAATACCGATTTCTGCCTCCCTTTAACAAGGGAGGCAAATAGGTTAAATCATAATTTACCAAAACACCCCTCCGGTTTTTCGGAGGGGTGTTGCGGTTATTTTTTAGTAGTAACGGACTTTGCACCTGACCAGCCAGAGTAATATTTTGTCTTACCTACTGTTTTATATGTGCGGACTCTTACATAATATTTTTTCTTGCTCTTTAATTTGCTTATGGTTTTTGATGTGGTTTTATAGCTTGATACCGTTACGGTTTTGGGGCTTGTAAACTTGGAAGAAGTGCTGTACTGAATCTGATAGCCTGTAACCTGCGTGCTCTGCTTTTTCCACTTAACAGTAAATTTCTTTGAGCCGGCAGATACGCTTGAAATGCTTGTTGATTTAGGATTGATTGTAAAGTAAAGCGTCTTTGTACCGGTGTAATTTCCTTTGAACGTAATCTTTACCGCATACTTACCAACATTCTTTCTACCGCTTGCATAAGACACAGTGTAATTACTTGACGAAATTGTCTTGCCCTTACTGTCCTTAACAATAACCTTTGGTGTTCTGACTTTACCGTTATAGGTTAAGGTTGTTGCCTCAAGCTTAATGCTTGACGCCTTAGGAATAACAGTTGTTGAAATGGTCTTACCGCATACGGTACAGGTCTTTACAATCTTGCCGTCCTTGCTTGTTGTCGCCTTGGTCGTTGTTGTTTTTAGCGTATGAGAATGTCCGCCTTTGTAAATAAATTCCGTACCCTTAAGCGTATAATTGTAAAATCCGTATATCTGCTGTGATATAAAGGATCTCTCAAGGCTGTCCGGTGATACCTGCGTGTTTTCCTCTGCACAGTAATAATCGGTTGAGCCTATATTGACAACCTGTTTGCCTGCATAATCATAAACCGTGCCGTCATAATCTACTGCATATTTGTTTGAGCTTTTGTCCTTATATACGGCACAGGTGTTTTTGTTAATACAGCCCTTCCATTCAAGCCATTCGCTCTCCATAGCATAAACTATTGAATAATCGGTGCATGCAAATTCTTCGTTTGTAAGGGTTAATTGCTCAAAGCTTTCATCAATAATGTATTTATCGGTACCGTCGGCTAAAACGAAACGGTAAATATTTACGCCTTCCTCAGTAATATTACCCTCGGAGTCGGTCATATAATATTCGGTATATCCGTAAACACCGTTTGGGTCTGCGGGATTTGTTATCTTGTTTGCGCAATATGCATACTCTGCCTCAAGGTCATCCTTTTCATAGTATTCAAGCTCTTCAGGATAATCAGCCTCTTTCATAACCACCGAAAATTCTGTTTGGTTTTTGAATTCCTCCTCGGTCATTTCAATGCTTCCGAAATCGCCGAAGCCGTAATCCTCAGTATAAGCGTCAAAGGGCGCTACGTAAAAGTACTTGTTTACCAAATAATATGTTTCATCCGGATTTTCGTCCGTATATCCTTCGCTTATTGTGTATATTCCGCCGGGATCAGATGTGCAGACGGCCTTCTCTCCGTAAAATGTAACGTCCGGATTGCTTAGTGTCATTATGTCAACATACTCATTTTGATATTCAACATAATTTTCCTTTGTTACATCGGCACTCTGTCCGTTACCGAGTATTATTGCAGAGGCGGTTTCGGTCTTTGAAGTAGCATCAATATATACGGCGTCTGCTTTTGCATAAAGGTTTACGTTAACATTTTCGCCGAAGCTAAGCGCCGAATTTGATTCCTCAGCGTAAAGCACAATAGCATTATCATAACGCTTGCTTTGGTTAACGGTAAGCGTTCCGCTGCCGTCAATGGTAAGGCTTCCGCCGTAGTGGTCGCCCCAAATCCTAATCTGTCCTACGGAGCAGCTGCCGGTTACATTAATTTTGAAGTCGTCGCCCATAACATTAGTTTCAATTACGTCCGCTGAATTAAAGTTATTCAGGCTGAGAGTGTTTGACGCCTTATTGTAGGAAACGCCGTTTATTGAGTCATAAGCATTCTGTCCGTCAAAAGCAAATTCTCTATCTGATACAGAGCCGTTTTCGTCAAATTCAATCAGCGAAACATACGAAAGATTAATACTTTCACCGTTACCTAAGCTTATATCGCCCATAGGACCGTTAGCCGCCAGCGCAGTTAACGGAAGGCTGAACGCCATAACGGTTGATAAAATAATTGCCAATAGTTTTTTCATAAAAATTCTCCCTTCTGTTTTTTAAAAAAGAACAATATTTCAGTCCTTTCTTTGTTTACTTTTTGGTTGTAATTGATTTTGCCTTGGACCAAGAGGAGTAATATTTTGTCTTGCCCACTGTTTTATATGTGCGGACTCTTACATAATACTTCTTCTTGCTCTTTAGTTTGCTGATTGTCTTTGATGTGGTTTTGTAGCTTGATACCGTTACGGTTTTCGGGCTTGTGAATTTAGAAGATGTACTATACTGAATTTGATAGCCTGTAACCTGTGTACTCTGCTTTTTCCACTTAACAGTAAATTTCTTTGAGCCGGCAGATACGCTTGAAATGCTTGTTG
>JBJEPO010000083.1:0-13626 GCA_051881275.1 Eubacterium sp.
ACACATACCGCAGCCGATACATTTATCCCTATCAATTACATAAGTCAGCAGGTCTTTACATACGCCTGCCGGGCACTTCTTATTCTGCACGTGAGCAATATACTCGTCACGGAAGAATTTAAGAGTAGCAAGCACAGGGTTAGGCGCAGTCTGACCGAGACCGCACTGAGCATTTGCCTTTATGTAATAGCAAAGCTCTTCAAGCTTATCAATATCCTCCATAGTGCCTTTGCCGGAGGTGATTTTTTCAAGCATTTCAAGCAAACGCTTAGTACCTACACGGCAGGGGGTACATTTACCGCAGGATTCATCAACGGTAAATTCAAGGAAGAATTTTGCTATATCAACCATACAGGTGTCCTCGTCCATAACGATAAGACCGCCGGAGCCCATCATACATCCGATGGCAGTAAGGTTGTCGTAATCAATTTCGGTGTCAATAAGTGACGCAGGGATACATCCGCCTGACGGACCGCCTGTCTGCGCCGCCTTAAATCTCTTGCCCTCAGGTATTCCGCCGCCGATATCCTCAATAATATGGCGCAGGGTTGTACCCATAGGAACCTCAACCAGTCCCGTATGCTTAATGTTACCGCCTAAAGCGAACACCTTTGTTCCCTTTGATTTTTCCGTTCCGATTGATGAGAACCACTCTGCACCGTTAAGAATAATCTGGGGTACATTTGCAAAGGTTTCAACATTATTTTCAACTGTTGGAGAATTATACAAGCCTTTTACGGCAGGATACGGAGGACGGGGATGTGGCTCGCCTCTGTTACCCTCAATAGATGTCATAAGGGCAGTTTCCTCGCCGCAGACAAATGCACCTGCTCCAAGACGAATTTGAATATCAAAATCAAATCCGGAATTAAATATATTTTTACCTAAAAGTCCGTATTCACGTGCCTGGTCTATTGCAATCTGCAAACGGCTTACCGCTATCGGATATTCCGCACGAACATAAACAAAGCCTTTTGTTGCGCCGATTGCATAGCCGGCAATAGCCATAGCCTCAATAACGCAGTGAGGGTCGCCCTCAAGAACGCTTCGGTCCATAAATGCACCCGGGTCGCCCTCGTCGGCATTACATACTACATATTTTTGAGGAGCCTTATTGGGCGCACACAACGACCATTTAAGACCGGTGGGGAAGCCGCCGCCGCCACGTCCCCGCAAGCCGGAATCGGTAATGCATTTAATAACACCCTCGGGGGTCATAGCTGTAAGTGCTTTGTTAAGTGCCTGATAGCCGTCTCTTGCGATATATTCCTTAATATTTTCGGGGTCAATAACACCGCAGTTACGAAGTACAACACGGTTTTGCGAACGGTAAAACGCCGTTTCCTTTAAGGTTACATACTTTGGATTTTGCGGCTCAATTTTACCTGTATCGGAATAAACAAGCCTTTCAACAATATGTCCTTTAAGAAGATGAGATTCAACTATTTCAGATACATCCTCGGGTGTAACACGGCTGTAAAAGGTTCCGTCGGGATACACAATTACAACGGGACCCAGGGCACAAAGACCGAAACAGCCTGTCTGCACAATCTGAATTTCCTCATCAAGATTAAAATCTCTTAACTGCTTTTTAAATTCTTCCTGAATTGCCTTACTGTTTGAAGAGGTACAGCCTGTACCGCCGCAAATCATTACATACGAACGTATCATACTTTATACCTCCTCCATAAATTCATCGGGCAAAACATATTCTTCAACAATTTTTCCGCCCTTTATGTGTTCCTGAATAATTCTGTGAGCCTTTTCGGCAGTTATATTTACATAAGTAACGGTATTTATATGATTTTCAACAATGCATACAACAGGATTGTATCCGGGCTTACTTACCCTTGCCTCCTGAGTTACAATTACTTTTCCGCTGAGTCCCTCTTTATCTATTTCCTCAACAAGAGCTTTCATTATATCACGGGCACCGGCAACAAGTCCGCTGTTACCCATACCTACAACAACACGGATATCATAATCGCTTGTACGTACCGCTATGCTGTTTTTATACTCATTTTTTATAGCATTAAGCTCGTCAACTGTTTTCATATACGTTCTCCTTTCCTGTTAATCCTGATATTTGGCGAGAATATCGTCAATATCGTCGGCAGTAAGACGTCCGTAAACCTCATCATTAATTGTCATAACAGGACCCAAACCGCAGGCACCGATACAACGGCAGGCTGTAATGGAAAATTTACCGTCGGGGGTACATTCGTCAACGCCTATTCCCAGCTTTTCGGTCAATGCCTCTAAAATAGTCTGCGAGCCTTTCACATAGCAGGCAGTTCCCATACATACGGATATATTATATTTGCCTTTTGGAGAAAGAGAAAACTGCGCATAAAACGTTGCCACGCCGTAAACCTTTTCAAGCGGTACGTCCATACCCTCGGCAATCATATTCTGCACCTCTATGGGCAGATAGCCGTATATATCCTGCGCCTCCTGCATAACCGCCATCAAACGGCTTTTGTCATGCTTGTTGGCGTCAATAACAGCGTTAAGCTTTTTCTCCTGTTCCTCAGTGCCTTTAAACGGCAGAGTGCTGATTTTCTTTCGCATAAGCGTATAACCTCCAAAAAACACTATTTTTGTCAAATAAAATACTTTTTTTAAACGAGCGTATTCACCGCTATAATACACAATAACATATTTTAACCAAAAAAACAACCTTATTTTGTTATTAATATATAAAAAAGCCTCCACCGACGGAGACTTTTTTATGTAAAATTAAAGATTGTTGAAAATTTAGGAATTATAACGGTTTTCCATCTCTTCTAAATCATATTCAAGAAAAAACGGTTTTAATCTTGGATATAGCTCTTTCATTTTATCTTTATCAGCAAATACGATATCGCATCCTCTGTCATCATAAATTGATAAAATACACTCATTTTCAAAAGACACAAAGCTTGTTTCATATCCTTCTTTTCCGAATTTATCAATGTTTATCAATCTTTTTATTAACATTTCATAATCAAACTGATTATTACACGGATAACAAATTATCCTGTTTCTTTTTACCAAATCAGTATCATAGCAATCATCTTTTTTCAAATCGGGAACTACAATCGTTTTATATTTATTTTGAAAGGTAAGAAGGAAATGTATTCTCTCCGCCTCGTCCCGTACAATTTCTGCAATATCTTCATCGTTATAATTTCCGAATCCATTATTGTTATGTGAAAAGTCAAACAGTAAATAATCAAAAAACACTGCATCAGCTCCATTAGGAAAAATAATATTATAAATTTCTGATGCTTTTTTATATGCCATTTTGAGATTTTCTGTATTAACACAGCCATTATTCAGCTCACATCTAAGAGCATAGGGATTATTATAAAAATAAGGTTGGAGATAATCAAAATCTCTACTTTTTATTAATTGTTCAATTTTACTCATTTACTGATTCCTTTATAATTTTACATCTGCAAAAATGGGATAATGGTCTGACATATCGGACAGGTATCCGTAGGACATAAGGGTAAAGGCGCAGATTTGAGCGTCACCCTTCATAAAAATATGGTCATAGGAGGGAGAAGTCCATTTTCTCTTTTTACCGCACAGCTGATTTTCACAGCAATATTTTGTATCAATAAAATTGTCGGACAGTGTATTGTATATTTCGGGAATATCAATTTTATCCGTACTGTCGGTATCCTCCATAGCGTTAAAATCGCCTATTGCAAAAACAGGGCAGTTATAATTTGAGTAAATCGCATTTATGCACTCTATAAGCTCCTGCGCCTGTGAACGCATAACAAGAGAAAGCTCTTGCTCCCTGCCCTCCCTAAGCAAATCAAAATGGGTATTGGCAACGGCAAAGCGTTTACCGGTGGATTTAATTTCAAAAACTGCCCAGACAACACGCCTGAGCCTTGGGTTATCGTGCTTTTTATAAGAAAAATTACCGCTGTCAACAACATCAAGATTATTGGCATTATATATCATAGCGGTCATTCTTACAAAGGCACCGGAGGTAAAGGGATAAAGCATTTTGTATCCGTCGGGCAGATTTTGCCTCAGCAGGCAGTACCAGCTGTCACACATTTCCTGCACACCGATTACATCGGGCTTATACGCCTCAAGCATAGTGCAGTACATTTTTGCCCTGGGCTTTGCCGGAGAACCGCCCCAGCTTTCGTAATGTGCCAAAAGATTTGAGGACATTATTCTAACGTCGCCGTTGTTCTCATAAACCGTTTCCTGCACCCCCTGCGTAAAGCCGTCGGGCAGAGAAACTCCGCTGATATTTCCATTAACGGAATACACCAGGGCAGGCACAATCGTCACGCTTATGATAAAGCACAAAAGTATTATATATGTTATCATTTTATTGTTCTTATTATGGTTCAACCTTTAATCACCGGTTTTTACAAATTAATCAAATTTACGTTATGTAAAAATCGGTTTTTTCGGCTTTATCCTAAGTCAAGCTCGCCGGTAAATTCGTCGTCGGATTTTATGTACTGCTCATAATTTTCATTCTGCCATACCTTGACATAATCCACCATAAAATCGTCATTATCGGCGTTATCACTGCTGAATTTGCCTATCTTCTGACCGTGGGGACCCCAGCCGTCGCCGGCATCAATTTCAACTGTAAGGCGAAGAAATTCCTTTACCTTTGACACACCGCCGTCGCTTGTTGCCCAGGTGGCTTTACCGTCAATGTAAAACACATAATAATCGGGGGTCCATTTAAGAGCGTAGGTGTGATATCCGTCATAGAGATTTTGGGTAAGCTTGCCTATATAAGGAGCGCATTTTCCGTTTTTGCCGTAGCCGTCCCATAATAAAGCATGCCCCATTTTTGAGCGTTTACTTCTGCGAAAAGCACTTTCGTAAATATCAATTTCCGTTCCGTCCTCGCCCTGATTTCCCACCTTGCGCATATTGGGAGACTGAAGCCAAAAGGCAGACCAGAGTCCGTTGGAATCGGGCAGCTTTGCACGACATTCAAAATAACCGAAGGCCTGTGAAAACAAGAGCGTATCCTGTGTTCCCTTATTGTTATTATTATCGCCGTCAATACGCCTTGTTTCAATTCCGCAGGTAAAACGTCCTGCTGACGGACAATCGCCGTCACAGGTGTGATTTTCCTCATATCTTGAATGAATTATAACATTGGAGTCCTTAACCTCCACCATTTCGGGACACCACCAGCACGCCTGCTCCGGCTTGCTTTCCCTGTCGCTTTGCCATCTTATTGCGTGGGGAGATGTGGTCCATATTTCCTTGCTACCCGTATATTTTTCTCCGAATTTAATGCCCTCATTCAAAGAATTTCCATTAAAATCATCCTCAAATACAAGATACCAGCCGTCCTTGTTTAACTGAGGCACAGACAAATCATATTTTTTATTCTTTTTCCAGCCTTCATCGGCTTTTTTGGAACAGCCGTAAAGCCCCGCCAACGACAACGCAAAAGCGCACGCCAAGGCAGCACACAGAAACTTTTTCATAATCTCTCCTGCATATTATAAATATGTTCAGTTCATAAATGCGGCAATTCCTACGCCCAGGCCGCTGACTGCCATTAGCGCCGCAAGGACTATTGCCGTAATTCTAACCCATCCCTTTTGCATTTTATGTCCTTCCTTCGTTATTTCATAAACTCATCGGCAGCGGCAATAAGCACCTGCGCTCTGTTGCGAGCCTCCTGCATACTGTCTGCCACAGCAGTAATATACGCCTTGATTTTAGGCTCTGTGCCGGACGGCCTTACTATAACCTTGTTTGCGCCTTCAAGTGCAAAGGCAATAACATTTGATTTGGGCAGGTCAATTTTTTCCTCTCTGCCGTCTTTAAATGATGTAAGGCTTGTTTTGTAATCGGCAACGCTCAAAACGCCGTAGGAGCCGATAGAATCAGGTGTATTATCACGCAGATTATCCATTATCTGTGCCATTTTTTCCATACCTGCCGCACCCTCAAAGGTATATGATTTAACCTCATTGCAGTAATAGCCGAACTCATCATAAAGAGAATTCATAACCTGTACCAAATTCATACCCTTTGTTTTGTAATATGCCGCCATTTCGCAGATGAGCATTGACGCCACAACTGCGTCCTTATCTCTGGCGTGAGTACCGGCAAGATAGCCGTAGCTCTCCTCAAATCCCATAACAAAATCCTCTGCTCTGCCCTGTGATTCAAGGTCTGTAATAAGCTCGCCGATATATTTGAAGCCTGTCAGCAGACTTTTAAATGTACAGTTATATTTTTTCGCTATAACCTCTGCCAAATCGGTGCTGACAAAGCTCTTTACCGCAACTGCATTTTCGGGCAGAATACCCTTTTCGCTTTTCTGTGAAAGCAGGTAATTAAGGAGCATTGCGCCCACCTCGTTACCGCTTAAAAGAACAGGCTCGCCGTTTTCGTCAGGCACGGCAATGCCCACACGGTCGCAGTCCGGGTCTGTTGCAAGAAGCAGGTCTGCACCGATTGTCTTATTCATATCAAGGGCAATCTCAAACACCTGCTTAATTTCGGGATTCGGAAAAGGACAGGTGGGGAAATTACCGTCGGGATTTTCCTGCTGAGGTACAACATAAACATCCTTAACACCGATACGGCTGAGTATTTTTCTGACCGGCTTGTTGCCTGTACCGTTTAAGGGTGAGTAAATAACCTTAAGCCCTGCGTTCTTTACAACATCGGGGTTTACGCACTGCTTTTGCACCTCGTCCAAAAACAGTTCAATTACATCCTCGCCCATATATTCAATCATACCCGATTTAACGGCGGAGTCAAAATCAACCTTTTTAATGCCTGTAAAATAGTCAACCTTTTGGATATAGCCGTAGGTTTCTGCGGCCTCCTCGTCGGTCATCTGATAGCCATTATGGTTATAGCATTTATATCCGTTATATTTTGCAGGATTGTGGGAGGCGGTAAGAATTATACCGCCTGAGGTGTGAAAATGCCTTATGGCAAAAGACAGACAGGGCGTTGGCTGAAGCTCGTCATAAATATAAACCTTTACTCCGTTGGCGGCAAGAATACTTGCTGCCTCCCTACTGAAATAATCACTCTTAATACGCGAATCGTAGCCGATAGCAACGGAGGGGTTATCGTAATGAGCGTTAAGAAAATCGCTTAAGCCCTGTGTTGCTCTGCCTACTGTATAAACATTCATTCTGTTTGTGCCTGCGCCGATTACGCCACGCAGTCCTGCCGTGCCGAACTCAAGAGAACGGTAAAATCTGTCAAGTATTTCATCGTCATTGCCCTTAATTGAAGAAAGCTCTGCAATAAGGTCCGGGTCCGCATCGGCTTTTTGAAGCCACTCGTTATAAAGTGCATTAATATCCATAAATACCTCTCCTTTAAATAGATGTATTAAATCATATTGCTTTTGTTTATTATATATTAATATCATTAAATAATATTGTCAATAATGTAAATTTTTAGTATAATCAGTATAGTACATAAAAATGCAGGTGATTTAATGTTTGCAAAGGCAAAAAGCCAGGGACTTTTCGGTCTTGACAGCTTCAATGTGACGGTTGAAGCTGATTTAAGCTCGGGACTGCCCAAATTTGACATAGTGGGACTGCCCGATGCGGCGGTTAAGGAAAGCCGTGACAGAGTAAGGGCGTCTATCAAAAACAGCGGATTTACCTTTCCCATATCAAGAATAACCGTAAATATTGCCCCTGCCGATATAAAAAAGGAAGGCTCGGTATATGACCTGCCAATACTGATTGCAATACTTAAAGCAGGCGGTCAGATTAAAGCCGACATAAGCGATTATTCCTTTATCGGCGAGCTTTCTCTTGACGGAGAGCTGAGGCAGACCAACGGCGTTCTTCCTATGATATTAAAGGCAAAGGAAAGCGGTGTAAAAGGCATTTTTATTCCCTTTGACAATGCAAGGGAAGGCTCCGTTGTTGACGGAATTGACGTTTATCCCGCAAAAAACATACGCCAAATAATAGACCATTTTATAGGCACTGCACCTATTGAGCCTGCTTTCAAAGAGCTCAGCGACAATGATTTTGAAAGCGAGGAGCTTGATTTCAGTGACGTTAAAGGTCAGGAGGATGCAAAACGTGCCCTGGAAATTGCGGCGGCAGGCGGTCACAACTGCCTGATGATTGGTCCTCCCGGCACGGGAAAATCAATGCTGGCAAAGCGTCTCCCGTCAATACTTCCTCAAATGACCTTTGAGGAGGAAATGGAAACCACGAAAATCTATTCCGTTGCCGGCAAGCTTCCGCCGGACACAAGAATTATTACAAAAAGACCTTTCCGTTCTCCCCACCACACTATTTCGGCACAGGGACTTACCGGCGGCGGTGCCTCTCCCAAGCCGGGAGAAATCAGTCTTGCCCACAACGGACTGCTGTTTATGGATGAGTTTCCCGAATTTGACAGGCGTGCAAAGGAATCTCTGCG
This sequence comes from Eubacterium sp., assembly GCA_051881275.1. Classification (GTDB taxonomy): domain Bacteria; phylum Bacillota; class Clostridia; order Oscillospirales; family Acutalibacteraceae; genus Eubacterium_R. The sequence continues at coordinate 8,413 of JBJEPO010000083.1, forward strand.
CCAGCCTCTTGAGGACGGAGTTATAACCATCACGAGAACATCGGGAAGTGTTACATATCCCTCAAATCTTATGGTGGTTGCGGCTATGAACCCCTGTCCCTGCGGATACCTCGGTCATCCCACAAAGCAATGCACCTGCACTGATGCGGCTAAAAAGCGGTATAACGACAAAATTTCCGGCCCCCTGCTTGACAGAATTGACATTCATATTGAGGTTCAGCCGGTGGAATACGATAAGCTTTCATCACGTCAAAAGGGCGAATCCAGCGAAGAAATAAGAAAAAGGGTGAACGCCGCCCGTGAAGTTCAGCGCAAGCGTTTTGAGGGCACATCAATCACCTGTAATGCAAAAATGACACCTGCCGCCACAAGAAAATACTGTATTCTGACGGAGGAGGCAAATGCTCTACTGAAAACAAGCTTTGAAAAAATGGGACTTTCCGCCAGAGCGTACGATAAAATTTTAAGAATTGCACGCACTATTGCGGACCTTGACAAAAGTGATAAAATAGAATTTGCACACATCGCCGAGGCTATACAGTACAGAAGCCTTGACAGAAAATACTGGAGGTAAAATTATGCTTGATTATATTAAAACCACTATGGAAAATCTTGAAAAAAACGGCATAAAGCCCTATTATGCCGAAAGCCGTGAAGACGTTGTTCCCCTTATAAAAACACTGATAAGCAAGGGTGAAAGCGTATCAAACGGCGGCTCCGAAACATTGAAGGAGTGCAAGGTTTTTGATTTGATTAAAAACGGCGATTACGATTTCATTGACAGAACAGGTCTTGAGGGTGAGGAGCTGAGACAGGCATATATAAGAGCCTACGGATGCGACACATATTTTTGTTCATCAAACGCAGTAACCCAAAGGGGCGAGCTTTACAATGTTGACGGCAATTCAAACCGTGTATCCTGCATTGTTTACGGTCCGAGACAGGTAATTATGGTTGTGGGCAAAAACAAGATTGTACCCACAATAACCGAAGCGGTGGAAAGAGTAAAAAAATGCGCCGCACCGCCAAACACGGTACGGCTTAGCTTAGATACTCCCTGCAGTAAAACAGGCGAATGTGTTTCACTAAAAAATGAAAATTCTCTTATCTGCGACGGATGCGCAAGCGACAGAAGAATATGCTGTAATTTCGTTATTTCTGCAAAACAGCGTCACAAGGACAGAATAAAGGTAATAATCGTTAACGAGGATTTAGGATATTAACAACAAAACGGTTCAGGATTTCCTGAACCGTTTTAATGTTACTTTATATTACTCGTTAGCCGGTTTGTAATCAAAGGAGGAGGCGTTGTAGCCGAAATACTTTTCTACCAAAGGAGTAAATGTATCTCCGTCGCCGTAGTCCTTGCTCTTTTGCTCACGGATTGCCTCGTTAATGGAATCCTTCCAGCCGCTGTACTTAGCACAGGCGATAACATACTCAATAGTGTCAAGCTCGCCCTCAAGTGTTACATAATTATCTGTTTTGCCTGACGGCATATAGTTAAATTCGTCGGTAACCACTGCATCTGCCTTTCCGCTGTCAAGGGCAGCAAGAGCCTCGTCAATACTGTCTGACTGAGTAACCTTTTTGCAAACAGAGGATATTGCACTGTTTTTGTCAAAAGCCTGCTTTGCGGCGTCGGAAACAACTATTACATTTGCTCCGGCAAAATCAGTATAAGCCTTAACCTTACTGTTTTTAGCGGTTACGGTAATAATTCTGTTGGTAATAATCGGCTCTGTAAAGGAATAATCCTCGTTAAAGGTGCCGTTGTTTTTGCTTACTGCACCGATAAGCAGAGCCGCAGAATATTCCTTATCCTTACTGTCAAAGAAGCCGCCGTCCTCTTCAAGAGCATAACCTTCCTCAACCTTTTCAAATCTGTAATTTTCAAGCTCGCCTTTTACATCGTCAAAAATATTCTTCCACAAATCAGCCTCAAAGCCAGTTGCCTTGCCGTTTTCATCAACCTCAATAAAGGGTGCGGCATTTTCGGTATAACCGATGATAACGGTTTTGTCGCCGTATTTTTCGCCGTCGGATGATGAACAGCCTGCAAAGCATGAAGCGATAAACAATACGCAAAGAAGAAGTGCGGTAATTTTTTTAGATATTTTCATAACATATCCTCCTGTAAAGGAATTCAATATAACATACTAATTTTATCTTATTATGCCGATAAAGTCAACACTTGACAGTTAAATAAAATTATTTTAATCTATAAGAATGAAATATGAGAATGTATATAAGGGAATTTTTCTTGAAAGACCTAACCGATTTATTGCCCGATGTCTTATTGACGGCGAGAAAATAACTGTACACGTAAAGAACACAGGCAGATGCAGGGAAATATTAATTCCCGGAGCAGAGGTCTATCTTGAAAAAAGCAGTAATCCCAACAGGAAAACGCAGTTTGATTTAATCGCTGTAAAAAAAGGCGAAAATTTAATAAATATGGACTCTCAGTGTCCCAACATTGCGGCTAAGGAATGGCTTAAAGACGGACGTTGGCTCAAAAATCCCACGCTGGTAAAGCCTGAATCAAGATACGGAAATTCACGAATTGATTTTTATTTGGAAAACGAGAGTGAAAAAGCATTTGTTGAGGTTAAAGGCGTTACCTTGGAGGAGGACGGCAGGGCAATGTTCCCCGATGCGCCCACCGAGAGAGGAACAAAGCATATTAACGAACTGATAAATGCGCAAAAAGAGGGATACAAAGCAGCGGTGCTTTTCGTTATTCAAATGAAGGGTGTTAAAGAATTTTCACCCAACGAAAAAACAGACAAAGCCTTTGCCGAGGCTTTAAAAAGAGCACAGGAAAGCGGTGTTGAAATTTTGGCATACGACTGCATTGTAAATCCCGACAGTATGCATATTGACAAAAAAATTCCCGTAAAATTGTGATATTTTTAATAGTATGTATCATTGACATTAATATACAATAGTATTAAAATATTTAAAAATATACAAAGAGGTTAGAAAATGCTATCACTTGACAGAGTTTACAAGGCTTCACGGGTGCTTCAGGAGGTAATCCGTGAAACAGATATGATTCATGCGCCGAATATTAACAAAAGCGCAAACGTATATTTAAAAACAGAGAATTTACAGGTAACAGGCTCCTTTAAGGTAAGAGGCTCTTATTTCAAAATAAGCCAGTTATCCGATGAGGAAAAGGCAAAGGGTGTTATCGCCTGTTCGGCAGGAAATCACGCTCAGGGCGTTGCCCTTGCCGCTACAAAAAACGGTATAAAATCCCTTATCTGTCTGCCCGATGGCGCACCTATCAGCAAGGTAGAGGCAACAAAACGCTACGGTGCGCAGGTTTGCCTTGTTAAAGGCGTATATGACGACGCATACAAAAAAGCAATTCAGCTAAAGGAGGAAAAGGGCTATTCCTTTATTCACCCCTTTGACGACCCGGACGTAATCGCAGGTCAGGGCACAATCGGACTTGAAATTTTAAATCAACTGCCTGACGCAGACGTTGTTGTTGTACCTGTTGGCGGCGGCGGACTTATTTCCGGCGTTGCATACACCATTAAGCAGTTAAAGCCCACCTGCCGTGTTTACGGCGTTCAGGCGCAGGGTGCTCCGTCTATGCTTAAAAGTATGGATGACGGTGAAATTGAAACCCTTGACAATGTTAACACCATTGCCGACGGTATTGCGGTTAAAACTCCCGGAGCTCTCACTTACGAGCTTTGTGAAAAATACGTTGACGGCATAGTTACTGTCAGCGATGATGAAATTGCTCTTGCAATACTTACCTTGCTGGAACAGCAGAAGCTTATTGCAGAGGGTGCCGGCGCTGTTCCGGTAGCCGCCGTAATGAACGGTAAAATTCCCGATATTGATGGCAAGAATGTATGCTGTCTTGTATCCGGCGGTAATATTGACGTTACAATTTTGTCACGAGTTATTGAAAGAGGACTTAAAATGGGCGGCAGAACTGCCGACATCAGAATTGCCCTGTCCGACAGACCGGGTCAGCTTTCCGGCGTAAGCCGTATAATTGCCGAGCAGGGTGCAAATGTTGTATCGGTTAACTACGACTCCACCGACCTTGATATGAACATCACCGACTGTTATCTTAACATCGGCGTTGAAACAAGAGATTTTGAACACATTGTATCCATAAAGCAGGCTCTCAAGGACGCAGGCTTTGTGGTATGCGGATAAAGATTTGAAAGGAAAACCATTATGGAATATGTAGCAACAAGCAATGCACCGGGTGCAATAGGTCCTTATTCACAGGCTGTTAAGGCTAACGGATTTTTGTTCACCTCCGGTCAAATTGCAATCAACCCCGAAACAAATACAGTTGAGGCAAAAACAATAGAGGAGCAGACAACACAGGTTTGTGAAAATCTAAAGGCTGTTGTTGAGGCAGCCGGAACATCAATGAGCAAGGTTGTAAAAACAGTGTGCTTTCTTGCCGATATAAATGATTTTGCAAAATTTAACGAAATTTACGGAACATATTTTACAGGAAAGCCGGCACGCTCCTGCGTTGCGGTAAAAGACCTGCCTAAAGGCGTTTTGTGCGAGGTTGAGGTTATAGCAGAGCTGTAAAAAGCAATGTAAACTTCGGTTGCGGTGCAAAATGCAAACTAAAATGTATTGTTTTATTACAATCAAAATGGTACTATTTAGTTGAAAACAACAGAAAGGAAAGCTATTATGGATTTAATTACTGCAAACAGATTACAGCAATTAAGAAAAATGAACGGATACAGCCAGGACGTGCTGGCGGAAAAATTAGGTATAAGCCGTCAGGCAATATCAAAATGGGAAAGAGCGGAATCCTCACCCGACACGGATAATCTTATCGCTCTTGCAAAGCTTTACGGTATGACGCTTGACGATTTGCTCAATACCTCGGCAGATGTTGTTAAGGTTCAGACAGACCCGAACAAGAAAAAGGATTTTAAAGGTAAGGCAAAATCTCTGCTGTCAAAGGCAAACGATTTCGGAATTTATCCGAAAACTGCTTTGGCTATGCTTAAATTCCCTTTCCCGATTATCGTAACTATTATATATGTGGCACTGTCAATGATTTTCAAAATCTGGCATCCGCTTTGGATAATCTTCTTAACAATACCTTTGTATTATCATTTTGCAATAGCCTGTAAGGCAAATAACAAAAAGGTGTTTAAGGCTCTTCTTCCCGTACCGGAAGCAATCGTAATAGTATATTTAATTCTC
>JBJEPO010000084.1:0-2409 GCA_051881275.1 Eubacterium sp.
ATACTCATAAGCGTTAACTGCAAATGCTTTCCTGTCCACAAGGCTCGTCGGTAGTTGTTGTTACGCATTACCGCAGAGTCAATATTGGTGACAAAGGGCTCAGGTCCGTAGTCGGTTACATCACCATTAGGGCATATATTATTTCTGTTCATAGAATCACCTCTATATTATCGTTACCCTAATATTCTATGAGAGTATGTATCATTTGTTACGTCTATTTTGGATAAATTTAACTTGCAATATATATGTAAAATAAGTATTATATAATTACGGCAGTATTACGCCGTAAAACAACGAAAGGCTGTTTTGTTATATGAATATAGAATATTTTACAAGCAACCAAGAAATGCAATACGCAAAGGCGTGCTTTGCTTTTGCAAAAAAGCTCGGTCTTATTGACGACGACAGCTTTAACGCAGTCAAAGCAAGGTGTGAGGCTGAAAATAAAGCAAGAGAAGAAAAAATCAAAAACAGCGAAATAGTTTACGGCGTAACGCATTTTTCACTTCCTGCATATATTCAGTACGAATTAACGAGATTTAAGCTTGATTTTGTATCTCAAAACGAAAAAATCAAGAAAAATTATAATTATAAAGAAATTTCTCACGAAGAGGAAAAAGAATTTTTTGAAAGCAATGCGGATTTGTTTACAAGATACAACGGCGACAGCTTTACATTCGGCGAGGTTGAAGCCGTAATCAGAAAAAGAATAAGGGAGGCGGAATATGATAATGAAATCAAAAACATATTATGTCAGTGCGCTGACAGGCAGTGACTCCAATGACGGACTGACTCCGAGCTCTCCGTTCAAAAGCCTTGATAAAATTAACGAAACGCCTCTTAATCCGGGGGATAAGGTGCTTCTTGAAAAAGGCTCCGTATTTGAAAATCAATATTTGCATATAAATAATTGCGGTGATTTTGAAAAAGACGAAATAGAAATAAACTCCTACGGCGAGGGTGCAATGCCTCGCATTGACGCTGACGGTACAGGTGTATGGTATCAGGATTACGGTGATGAATTGGATTCACCTGCCCACGTTTATAAAGGCGACGTGTCCTCGGCGGTTTTGCTTTACGATACGGAGAATATCGTTATAAGCAATATTGAGATTACCAACGCCGATGATGTTAAAGGCGGTGAGGAATACAGTGCACCTCACAAAATGGACCGTACAGGCGTTGCGGTGGTTGCAAAGGACAGGGGAACACTTCATAATATCACTTTAACCAATCTCTATATTCACGATATTAACGGAAATGTTTACAATAAGCATATGAACAACGGCGGAATATATATGACTGCCTTTAAGCCGGATAATGAAGATATAACCGGCGTTGCACGGTATGACGGCGTAACGGTTGAGGATTGCTTTGTGAGAAATGTCAGCAGATGGGGTATAGCCGTCGGCTACACCTACTGCCACTCAAAATTCGCAGGTGCCGAGCTGAATGAGGATACTTTCAAAAGGTACGGCAATGAAAATATTGTTATGAGAAACAATTATGTTAAATCTGCCGGGGGAGATGCGATTACGCCTATGTATGCGCTGGCACCGATTGTTGAGCATAATACGGCGGACTCCTGCGCCGCAGAGATTAACGACAGAATTTACCGCTATCCCGAAAACAGAATGGGTAAGGTGGCGGCGGCAGTTTGGCCCTGGAAATGCAAGGACGCTGTGTTCAGATACAACGAGGTCACGGATACACGTCTTAATCAGGACGGTATGGCTTATGACGCAGACTCCGGCGACGGTACATTGTATGAATACAATTACAGCAGGCAGAATGAGGGCGGCTGTGTTATGTTCTGTCTTGAAGAAGCCATACACAACACCTTTAAAAACAATGTAAGCTACGATGATTTAGGCGGTGTGCTCAGTCCTGCCGGAAACCCGGATGCTTATGTTGTAAACAACGAGTTTTATATAAGAAAGGGCGTACCCATTATACGTGAAAGTATGTGCGACGGCAACATAACCTTAAAGGACAACAAAATTACAATTTTAGAATAAATAAAGAGGATAAATTTATGGAAAATAAAAAAGGAAGAGTAACAATCCCCACCGATATGGACGTAATAAAAGAAACGCTGGAAATTGCCGAGGAATGGGGCGCAGACGCTATCCGTGACTGCGACGGTACTGAATTTCCTCAGGAGCTTAAGGATTCCGGCGCAAAAATTTATGCCACATACTGCACCACGAGAAAGGATAACGAATGGGCAAAGGCAAATCCCGATGAGGTTCAGCAGATGTATATTATGACGCCCTTTCATACGGCGGTAAGCGACAGGCTTGAAATTCATCTTATGGACCACCTTTACCCAAAAATGCTGAAGGTTAATACCTATGATGACATAAAAAGATGGTGGGAGGTTATTGACCGCACAACAGGAGAGGTTGT
>JBJEPO010000085.1:0-13497 GCA_051881275.1 Eubacterium sp.
ACAGTACAGTCCTAAAGAATTTACTTGGTATCACAGACGAAAAGGAGCTTGATTTGGCAGAGGCTGAATTAGCCCGTGCAAATATTATGCTGCTGTATGAAAATGGCTTTGATGATTTTTCATCCGGTGGCTTTTGTTTTATCCACAAGGCTCTTTTCGGTGATGTCTATGAATGGGCAGGACAGTACAGAAAAATAAATATTCGTAAGCGTGAGGAATTGCTTGCAGGTCAAAGTGTTTGGTATTCCAATGTAACTGAAATCGGTAATGACCTTGATAATGCTTTTGACGAAATAAACAAGGTTGATTGGGCAAGTCTGTCACGAGAGACTTTTGCAATACAGATTGCAAGGTTGTTTCCAAAGCTATGGCAGGTGCATCCATTCCGTGAGGGCAATACGAGAACTACGGTTATGATGATGACATTTTTTGTTGAACATTATGGTTATTTCTTTGACCAAAATCTTATGGCAGAGAGTGCCGGTTATGTTCGTGATTCATTTGTTCTTGCAAGTCTCGGCGAAAATTCTGAATACGAGCATTTGGAAAAAATCCTGCTTGATGCAATTTGTGCCGAACCTATTGACTATACAAATGATGACTTAACAGTCAATAGCAATAAGAAAAAATACGAGAAATATAAATCAAAGAACTATACTCCAACCAAGCATGAGTATATTGAGTAGATACAATACTTAACAAATTAAATACTCTTTGCATACATAGTTAAAATATGATAATTATAGTAAATTCAAGCGAACAACTTAATATTTGCCTTGATATAGTTCACAAGAGCTTCCAAAAGGTTGCAGATGAATTGAACTTGACAAAGGATAATTGCCCAAGTCATACAGCATTTATGCCTATTGATAAGCTCGTCTCGCAGTTTGAGAATAATACCCCTATGTTTTTATATCAGTATAACGGAAACTTTGTTGGCTATTTTTCATTATCAGTTAATGATGATAATGTTGAGCTGAACAATTTAGCAGTTTTGCCTGAGTATCGACATCTCGGAATAGGCAAAGAGTTAGTCGATTATGCCATCGCATATTCCAAGAATACCATTGGTGCGAGTAAAATAAGTATTGGTATTGTTGAAGAAAATTCAACCTTAAAAGAATGGTATAAAAAATTAGGCTTTGTTCATATCGGTACAAAGAAATTTGAACATTTGCCCTTTACTGTAGGTTTTATGGAAACAGAGGTTTGATATGGCGATTATTTTTTGGGATTTTGACGGCACATTAGTTTATAGCAACCCTTTGTGGTCTACTACTGTGTTTAATTCATTAAAAGAGGTAGCACCTAATACCGATGTTAATTTTACCGATATTAGAAAATGTATGGCAAAAGGTTTCACTTGGCATACTCCCGATGAGGATTACAGCAATTTAATTGGTGATAAATGGTGGGAGTTTATGAACAGCAAAATTGCCGATGATTACATAAGCCTTGGTGTTGAAGACAATATTGCTCAAAAAGCCGCTTCACTTGTAAGAAAAAACATTAAAAATATTGAAAGCTATACTCTTTATCCTGATGCTTTTGAAACTCTTGAAAAATCATTGAAAATGGAATATAAGAATGTTCTTTTATCAAATAATTATCCCGATTTGATTGAGGTGTTAGACAAGCTTAATTTAACAAAATATTTTGATAAAATAATTGTATCTGCAAATTACGGATACGATAAACCACGCAAAGAATTGTTTGATATTGCAAAAGCATTGTATCCTAACGAAGAATACATAATGGTTGGTGATAGTATTACTGCCGATATTGTCGGAGGTAATAACGCAGGTATGAAAACAATTTTAGTACATAAAGGATATGACGAAAAAGCAGATTTTTGTGCTGAAAGCTTGACTGATATTTTTAGTGTTGAATTATGAAAAAAGTAGTTGTATTTGATTTAGGTGGTACATTAATGGAGTTTAGAGGTATGCCACCCGTATGGATTGAATATTAAAAATTGGATTTAAAAGTGTAAATGCAAAGTATAATCTCTGCTTGTCCGATGATTATATTGAAAAATCTGTTGAAATAATGAAATCATATAATCCAAGGGTTAATTATAGAGAAATTGAAATTACCCCAACTGAAATATTCAACAAGGCAACAGCACATTGGAATACTGATTTGAATATAGACAGTGTTATTGAATGCTTTTTTGATGGAATTAATCTTAATACTGTTATCTATGATTATGCTTTTGATTTGATAGAGAAATATCGTTCCAACGGATATTTGATTGCCTGCTTGACAGATTTGCCCAGCGGTATGCCTGATTATATTTTTAAAAAGCCATTGCAAACACTTATTAATAAATTGGATTTGTATGTTTCTTCACAAAGCTGTGGTTACAGAAAACCTAACAAATATGGTTTGCAGTACATAGCAGATTATTTTGATACAGATGTTAAAAGCTTATTGTTTATCGGTGATGAACAAAAGGATAAAATCACCGCACAAAATGCAGAATGTGAGTTTATGTTTATAGGAGATTTAGTATGTCAAAGATAATTGCAATATGCGGTTATTATACAGAGTAAATAAAAAACAAAACCGTTCTCATTTGGGAACGGTTTTGTTTATATAGATTTAGTCTTCCTTTGCTTCTGTAAGTTTTGCGAAGCATTCACTGCAGTAAACAGGACGATCTTCTTTAGGCTCAAAGGGCACCTTACAAGCAGCGCCGCACTGTGCACAAATCGCATCATGCATTTCTCTCGGAGCTTTAGCAGCAGCTTTTCTTGCATCTCTGCACGCTTTGCAGCGCTGAGGCTCGTTTACAAAACCTTTTTCAGCATAAAATTCCTGCTCGCCTGCTGTGAAAACAAATTCCTTATTGCAGTCTTTGCAAATCAACGTTTTGTCTTCGTACATCTCGATTTCTACCTCTCTAAAGATTTTGCCGGGGGAGTACGGTAATCGGAGTTGAAATGCTCCTGTCACCAAAGTGCTGGGGAAAATATTCAAAAAGCAACTCCACTGAGTTTCTTACGAATACGCTGTATTGCATTGTCAATGGCCTTATTGTTTTTGCCCAGCTTGTTTGCAATTTGCGAGTAAGAACAACCGGTCATATAAAGCCTTAATACTTCGTTTTCAAAGCTTGACAATTCTTCGTAGAGAACGTCTGTCAGCGTTGATACGCTTTCTTTAGCCAGATATTCGTCCTCTGCGCTTAAACCAACTCTTTTTTCTAATATTTCCTCCTCAAGCGAAACGAGGCTTGATTGAGGGATGTCTTTAAGTCTGGATTGTTTTTTTATAGCGGTTTGTATTGAGTTATTGATACAACGGGAGGCGTAGGTTACAAACTTTGCGCCCTTGTCGGCGTTGTATGAATTAACGGCGGCAAGCAGACCTATCATACCCTCCTGAACCAAATCGTCCATTTCAAGAGGGGAGCTGATATATTTAACTGCTATCGCCTCAACAGTGGGACGGTACTTTTTTATAAGCTCGTCCAGTGCCGAAGCAGAGCCGTTTTTAATTTCATCAAGAAGGCTGTTATCAGTTTTTGTTTTATTTTCCGACATACATTCCTCCCCGGTGAATTAACGCTTCTTTAACTCACTTATCACACTTTATAATATCTCAATTTTTTTAAGTAGTCAACTGCTTTTTGATAAAAAATTGACAAAAATACACAAAAATTCATTAAATTTTTATTAAATTGTATAAATTATCATTAAAAATTGTTAATTTTTGGTAAATTTATCAAACATTAAATCTAAACAGAACAATGTCACCGTCCTGCATAATGTAATCCTTGCCCTCACTGCGAACAAGTCCTTTTTCCTTGGCGGCGTTCATACTGCCGCACGCCATAAGGTCGTCAAAGGATACAACCTCCGCACGGATAAATCCTCTTTCAAAATCCGTGTGAATTTTACCTGCCGCCTGAGGAGCCTTTGTGCCTTTTTTTATTGTCCATGCCCTAACCTCCGGCTTGCCTGCCGTAAGATAGCTGATAAGGCCCAAAAGGGAATAGCTCTTTTTGATAAGCCTGTCAAGACCGCTTTTTTCAAGCCCCATATCCTCAAGGAACATTTCCTTTTCCTCGTCGTTAAGCTCTGCTATTTCAGCCTCCATTTCTGCGCAGATTGGGAATGTTTCGGCATTTTCTGCGGCGGCAATTTCACATACAGCTTTGTAATATTTGTTGTTCTCAATTCCGCCTAAAAAGTCGTTTTCACCCATATTGCAGGCGTAAATTACAGGCTTAATTGTAAGCAGGGATACTTCCTTTAAAAATTCCTTTTCATCGTCGTTCATTTCAACGCTTCTTGCGGTTTTGCCCGTTTCCATTTCACCGGCAAGCCTTTCAAGAAATTCAACCTCGGCGGCTATGCTTTTGTCGCCCTTCATGGCTTTTTTACGGTTGTCAATACGTCTTGTAAGCACGTCAAGGTCGGCTAAAATAAGCTCAAGATTTATTGTTTCAATATCTCTTGCCGGGTCAATACTGCCGTCAACATGAGTAATATCGTCATTGTCAAAGCACCTTACAACGTGAATTACTGCGTCAACCTCTCTGATATGTGACAAAAATTTGTTGCCGAGACCCTCGCCCTTGCTGGCGCCTTTAACAAGACCGGCAATATCAACAAATTCTATCGTAGCAGGTGTAAACTTGTCCGGCTGATACATTTCGGCTAATTTGTCAAGCCTTTCGTCCGGCACGGATACCATACCGATATTCGGCTCTATTGTGCAGAAAGGATAATTTGCACTTTGAGCACCTGCGTTTGTTATTGCGTTAAAAAGCGTACTTTTGCCAACGTTCGGCAAACCTACCATACCTAATTTCATTTGAAATATCTCCTTACAGCCGAAATAATGTGACATATTCGGCAAACTAACGCTAATAGTATATAACAATGTTTAAAATTTGGCAAGTATAAATATATCACTTGACATTGAGGTATAAATACACTAAAATAGTCAGTAAATTTTCTATTATAGATGTTATTTTTAATGGAAGTAGGAGAGGATACTATGGAATTAAACGGTTCTCAGATTGTTCTTGAAGCTTTGAAGGAGCAGGGAGTAGATACTATTTTCGGCTATCCCGGAGGAACTATACTTAATATTTTTGACGAACTGTACAAATACGGTGATACATTTAACCACATCCTTACCGCTCACGAGCAGGGTGCGGCACACGCCGCCGACGGTTACGCAAGAGCAACCGGCAAGGTGGGCGTATGCTTTGCAACATCCGGTCCCGGTGCAACAAACCTTGTAACCGGTATTGCTACTGCTTATATGGACTCCGTACCTGTTGTTGCAATTACCTGTAACGTAGGCACCGCCCTTATCGGTCGTGACTCATTCCAGGAGGTTGATATTACAGGTATCACTATGCCTATAACAAAGCACAACTTTATGGTTAAGAGGGTTGAGGATTTGGCACCCACAATCAGACGTGCGTTCAAAATTGCCCTCAGCGGAAGAAAAGGCCCTGTACTTATTGATATTCCTAAGGATATAACTGCCGCAAAATGTGATTATGAGCCTCAGCCGGCACAGGTGGGTGAAAACCCCGTTGCACCAAAAGACAAGTGTGTAAAAAGAGCGGTTGAGCTTATAAGAAACGCTAAAAAGCCTCTTATCTATTTAGGCGGCGGTACTGTTTCATCCGATATCGGTGAGGATATTATTACATTTGCGGAAAAGATTGACGCTCCCGTTGTTTCTACCCTTATGGGATTGGGCGCTTTCCCTTACGGTCATCCTCTCCACCTGGGACTTATCGGTATGCACGGTCATTATGAGTGTAATAAAGCCGCTCACGACTGCGATGTTCTTATTACCTGCGGTGCAAGATTTTCCGACCGTGTAGCAGGCAACAGAGGAAAGTTTGCTCCCAATGCGGAAATTTTACATATTGATATTGATGCGGCTGAAATGGATAAAAACATCAATTCAAATTATCATCTCAGAGGTAATATTAACGAGGTTATTCCTATGCTTACCCGTGAGATTGAACAGCTTGACCACAGCGAATGGAAGGCGGAGGTTGACTCCTGGAGACGTCCTTTCAATCAGCTTCAAATAGGTGATTATGTTAATCCTCAAAGTCTCATTGAAGCCGTTGACGAGCTGACTCCCGATGATACCATCGTTGTAACAGACGTTGGTCAGCATCAGCTTTGGGCGGCTCAATTCTATAAATATAAAATGCCGAGAACTCTCCTTTCTTCCGGCGGTTTAGGCACTATGGGTTACTCAATGGGTGCGGCAATGGGCGCACAAATCGGCTGTCCCGATAAGAAGGTTGTTATGTTTGCCGGCGACGGCGGCTTCCATATGAATCTTGCGGAGCTTACTACGATGGCGTCATACAACATTCCTGTAATTATGCTCATTATGAATAATAAGGTGCTGGGTATGGTTCGTCAGTGGCAAAAGCTGTTTTACGGTAACAGATTTGCCGACACAGACCCCAACAGAAAAACTGATTTTGTTAAGGTTGCAGAGGCCTTCGGCGTTAAAGGTATGCGCATTAATACAAACGACGATATTATGCCTGTGCTTAAAGAGGCTGTTAACACAAACGGTCCTGTTCTTATTGATTGCAGAATCAGTCCCGACTCAAATGTACTGCCTATGATTCCTCCCGGAGGAGCTCATACGGATATTATTGAAGAATTTTAAGGAGGTGCCACTATGAAGGAAAAATTGATTTTATCGGTTCTTGTTGATAACGAAAGCGGTGTGCTTCAGCGTGTTGCAAGCCTGTTTTCACGCAGAGGATATAATATTGAATCCCTTACTGTCAGCGAGACGGAGGATTCTGCCTTTTCGAGAATGACTATTGAAACAAAGACAGAGCCGGAAAATTTCAGACAGATTAAACGTCAGCTTCTTAAACTTGAAATTGTTAAAAAGGTAAGCGAGCTTACCGAGGAAAATTCCGTTTCATCGGAGCTTTTGCTTATTAAAGTTAAGGCGGAGGGTATTCCGCAGAAAAACGAGCTTCTTGCGTTTAACGTAAAGTACGGCGCCCGTGTTCTTGATATATCCCACGAAACAATTACTCTTGAATTTACCGGCACAGGTGATACAATAGATGAGTTCGTGAAGTATCTTGAGGAGAACTTCGGCATTGTAGAGCTTGCAAGAACAGGTATTACCTCGCTTCAGAGAGGCGAAGGCTCCTTTACAGACGATATCTAAATTAAATGAAAGACAGGTGATTCCATTGGGAATGACAATGACTCAAAAAATTCTTGCCGCCCACGCAGGACTTGAAAGCGTAACGGCAGGACAGCTTATTGAGGCAAAGCTTGATATGGTTTTGGGAAATGACGTAACTTCTCCCGTTGCCATTAACGAAATGAACAAGTTTGATAAGAAAACAGTATTTGATAAAACAAGAATTTCTCTTGTTATGGACCACTTTACTCCTAATAAGGATATTCAGTCTGCCGAAAACTGCAAGCAGGTGCGTCAGTTTGCAAAAGCCCACGGCATTACTCATTATTTTGATGTAGGCAATATGGGTATTGAACACGCACTTCTGCCGGAGCAGGGCATTGTTGCCTGCGGCGACTGTATTATCGGCGCAGACTCTCATACCTGTACATACGGTGCGCTCGGTGCCTTTTCAACAGGTGTAGGCTCAACCGATATGGCGGCAGGAATGGTAACCGGCAAGGCTTGGTTTAAGGTTCCGTCGGCTATAAAAGTAGTAATAACAGGCAAAAAAGCGCCGTATATATCCGGTAAGGACGTTATTCTTCATCTTATCGGCAAAATCGGCGTTGACGGTGCGCTTTATAAGTCCTTGGAATTTACAGGCGACGGTATTTCCGAGCTTTCTATGGACGACCGTCTTTGTATTTCAAATATGGCTATTGAGTGCGGCGCTAAAAACGGTATCTTCCCGGTTGACGATATTACTCTTGAATATGTAAAGGGCAGAGCCGAAAGAGAATATACAGTTTACGAGGCTGATGATGACGCTGAATATGACAGCGAAATCACCATTGACCTTTCAACACTTCGTCCCACAGTTGCTTTTCCGCATCTGCCGGAAAATACAAAAACAATAGACCAGGTGCCCGAAATTAAAATTGACCAGGTGGTTATCGGCTCCTGTACTAACGGACGTATGGAGGATATGCGCACCGCCGCAGAAATTATGAAGGGCAAAAAGGTTGCCGACGGCGTTAGGGTTATTGTTATTCCTGCAACCCAGAGTATTTATCTTCAGTGCGTTAAAGAGGGCATTGTTGAAGCCTTTATCAATGCAGGCGCAATCGTATCTACTCCCACCTGCGGTCCCTGCCTTGGCGGTCATATGGGTATTCTTGCCTCCGGTGAGAAAGCCGTTTCCACATCAAACCGTAATTTCGTAGGCAGAATGGGTCATACAAAATCTGAAATTTATCTTGCTTCTCCGGCAGTTGCCGCGGCTTCCGCCGTTAAGGGCTATATTGCCGACCCGGCAAAAATCTGACAGGAGGTTGTGATTATGAATGCTAAAGGTAAAGTACATAAATTCGGTGACAATGTTGATACCGACGTTATAATTCCTGCAAGATATCTTAACCGCAGTGATGAGGAATGGCTTGCCTCACACTGTATGGAGGATATTGACGCCTCCTTTGCGTCTAACGTAAAAAAAGGCGATATTATGGTTGCCGAGGCTAATTTCGGCTGCGGTTCTTCAAGAGAGCACGCTCCCATTGCTATCAAAGCCTCGGGTATTTCCTGCGTTATCGCTTCAACCTTTGCTCGTATTTTTTACAGAAACGCTATTAATATCGGTCTTGCCATTCTTGAATGTAAAGAGGCGGCAGAGGATATTAAGGACGGCGACGAGGTAGACGTTGATTTTGATACAGGCGTTATTACAAACTGTACCACAGGCAAAAAATATCAGGCTCAGCCTTTCCCGGAATTTATCCAGAATATTATTAAAAACGGCGGATTGATGAGCTCTATCAAATAATTTTCACAAAGGATTACAAACAGATATGCACATTTTTGATTTAACTGAGGAGGCTCTTAAAAAGGGCTGGAGCAGTTCAAATGAGTATTGGTTTTCACATAAGGACTATAAATTACATAACACCTGTGATTTGGCTTCTCTTGACATACCGGACAATATGTCCCAAACCTCATATTTTATTTCACTGGGATATATTCCTTATTTCTCCGTTACAAACGAGGAGGTTATACGAGCCTACTCCTGTACAGTAAATAATAAAAAATTGAGAGACGCTTTATCAAAGCTTAACGAAGATGTTTTTGTGGATTCTTTTTGGAAATATGTAAAAATCTATCCCGAGCTTGCACAGGGACTTTCGGAATTTGAAGATTCCTATGTGCTTGAAAAAGCAATTTCCTGGTGTAAAGAAAACGATATTGAATACAGAGTTATCAATGACTAACAGAAAACAGCACGGAGCAAAGCCGTGCTGTTTTATAATGCTTAGGGTAACGGTAATAATCCGAACCACGGTTTATCGTGGCAAATTTGCCCTTACTCTTCGTTAAAATACTCGTTAATCTGAAAGGATTAACTGCGTTTTGTGCCTTGATTAAGACCAAATCTGCACACGATAAACTGCAAAGCATCAAAAATGCTTGGAGTAAAGATGAGATTTGGTGTCTTGAGATGGCAGCCTTGCTGGCGCAAGGCAACAGCGAAAGCGACAAATATCGCTTTAATACTGCATTTTTGACGGGTTCGGATTATTATCGTTACCCTATGATTATTCATACATACTATTTTTTCATCTGATGAATAAATTTTTCAAGCTCAATGATGTTAAAGGTGTATTTTCCCGTGTCAGTGCCGGGAATATAGTATCTTGCACATATTTCGCCGTTTAATACCGTAAAGGACTGCTTTAGAGTGCTTGTCATATAGTCGGCGCACTGGCGGGCGTTGGAACCGCTGGCAATTACCATTCCCACCCTTTTAGGCTTTTCCACAGGCGGTTTTTTGCCACGGCAGAATCTTGCCGAGTAATAACGCTGAAATCTGTCTATAACCGCTTTAAGCGGAGCAGGGAAAAAGTTGTTGTATATCGGCGTAAAAAATATAATATAATCTGCATCCTCAAAGTCCTCAAAGAATATATCCAAATCCTTGTTGGAGCAGCCCTCGTGCAGCTCGCAGTAACCGCAGGCGGTGCAGGGAGCAGGGGATAAATCATATAAATCGTATTGCTTAATACTGCACTCGGCAAAATAGGGCTTAACCTGTGTTATAAGCTGAGCGCATACGCCCTCTTTTCTCGGAGAGGAGTTAATAATCAGTAAATTTTTCATTTCATCACCGATAAAATTATAACATATTATAATTTTCAGTCAACGGGAGATTTTATTATGACTAAGCTTTTACTTAAAATTTTTGTAAAGGATTATGAAAAAGACGTGTCTGCAAACCGTGACAAAATCGCATTGTTAAGCGGTTTTGCAGGTATTTTCTGTAATGTTATGCTTTGCGTGGGTAAATTTATCGTGGGCACCGTTACAAACTCGGTTTCCATCACCGGTGACGCATTAAACAACCTCAGCGACGCCGGCTCAAATATTTTCACCATAGCCGGCACAAAGCTTGCCTCAAAGCCTGTGGATGAGGAGCATCCCTTCGGCCACGGCAGAATGGAATACATAAGCTCTCTTATCATTAGCTTTTTCATATTTCTTATGGGCTTTGAGCTTGGCAAAAGCAGTATTGACAAAATTCTTCATCCTCAGTCGGTAAAATTCAGCCTTGTATCTCTGTTTGTGCTGATTGCCGCAGTAGGTGTAAAGCTGTGGATGGCTGTTTTCAATAACCGCCTTTATAAAATTACAGGCAATGTAAATATGAAAGCCGTAAGCCGTGATTCTCTTAACGACTGCCTTGCCACAAGTGCAACCATTGCCGCACTGCTTATCAGCCATTTTACCTCCTTTAAATATGCCGACGGAATTATGGGACTTATCGTAACCGTTTTCATAATCCTTGCAGGTATTGATATACTCAAAGACGTTTTAGGCTCTCTTTTAGGCAAAGCACCCGACCCTGAGCTTGTTAAAAATATTGAGGATATTATGCTTTCAAATGAAAGCATCGTCGGTGTTCACGACTTGATTGTTCACGATTACGGTCCCGGTCGTATTATTGCTTCTGCTCACGCAGAGGTGCCCTGCGACTGCGATATTCTTGAAATTCACGATATAATAGACAATGTTGAAAAGGAAATTTCACGTAAGCTTAATATTATTATCTGTATCCACATGGACCCCATTGCCGTAAACGATGAAGTGGTTGATAAGTATAAAGAGGTTGTTGATACGATTATTAAGGATTACAATACAGAATTTTCCTTCCACGATTTCAGAATGGTAAAGGGCAATACCCATACAAATCTTATTTTTGATTTAACCGTGCCTCATTCATACCGTGATAAAAGCAAAATCACAAAGGACATCTGTGCAAGAATTTCAAACTACGACAGTACACTAAATGCAGTAATAACTGTTGAACACACTTTTATCTGACAAGACTGTGATAAATGGTCTGAACCACGCCAAATAAAATAAAACAAACCGATTAAGCCTCCTTTTTTCAAGGAGGCATTAATATTATATTTATTATTTATTAATTATTATAATATTGCATAAATTAACCGCCTGTGTTATAATTACACAAAATGGTTCAGTATGTCTTTTTGTATGCTGAATCGGTCAGAGAGGTAAGCTGATGATTATTCTCGGTATTGACCCCGGCTATGCTATCGTCGGCTGGGGCGTGCTTGAACATTCTCATTCAAAATTCCGTGTGCTTGGCTACGGCGCAATCACCACTGAGGCGGATACGCCTTTTCCTCAAAGGCTTCAGTGTATATATAACGATATGTGTTATCTTTTTGAAAAGTATAAGCCGGACGTAATGAGTATGGAAAAGCTTTTTTATAATTCCAATCAAAAAACGGTTATTGACGTGGCACAGGCAAGGGGAGTTATAACCCTTGCGGCACAGATGTATTCAAAGGATATTTACGAATACACACCGCTTCAGGTAAAGCAGTCTGTTACCGGCTACGGCAGGGCGGAAAAAAAGCAGGTGCAGGAAATGACCCGTAATATCCTCGGACTTAAAGCAGTGCCTAAGCCCGACGACACCGCCGACGCTTTGGCTATGGCAATTTGCCACGGCAACACGGCAGGCTCCCAAATCGGCAGATTGAATAATATAATCAAGGAGTTAAATTCCAAATGATTTATAATTTAAACGGAAAACTTACATATACAGATACCGCCTTTGCAGTTGTTGAGTGCGGCGGTGTGGGATTTAAGTGCTTTGTCAGTATGACCACCCTTAAATCACTGCCCTCAAACGGTTCAAATGTTAATCTATTTACATACCTTGCCGTAAGAGAGGACGCAATGGATTTGTACGGCTTTGCCACCTCGGCGGAGCTTGACGCATTTAAGCTTTTAATAAACGTCAGCGGAATAGGTCCCAAAGCGGCAATAGCCGTTTTAAGCGTATTAAGTCCCGACAGGCTTGCAATCGCTGTTTCGGCAGGTGATGTTAAGGCAATTCAGGCGGCGCAGGGAATAGGCAAAAAATCCGCAGAGCGTATTGTGCTTGAATTAAAGGACAAAATGGCAGGTATAGCCTCACCGTCGGCAGTATCGGCGGTGCAGAATATCGGCTCTGCCGATATATCAACCTCAGCAGGAGAGGCTGTGGAGGTGCTTGTTTCCCTTGGCTATAACAGAAGTGATGCGGCACAGGCGGTTGCTTCTATGGACCAGTCACTTTCAGCTGACGATATGATAAGACAGGGACTTAAACTGCTTTCAAGTCAGTTGTAATGATTATAAGGACGGAATATTGATATGATAGAAACTGAAATGGATTTTGAAAACAGAATATCCGCTCCCGATTATATACCCGAGGACGGCGAGATAGAAAATACTTTAAGACCTAAGCACCTTGACGACTATATCGGACAGGAAAAGGCGAAGGAAAATCTTTCTATCTACATCACCGCCGCAAAAATGCGAAATGAGCCTCTTGACCACGTTTTGCTTTACGGTCCTCCCGGATTGGGCAAAACCACTCTTGCAGGCATTATTGCAAATGAGCTTGGCGTAAATATCAGAATAACATCGGGTCCTGCAATAGAAAAGCAGGGTGATTTGGTGGCTATACTGTCAAATCTTGAAGAGGGCGACGTGCTTTTCATTGACGAAATTCACCGCCTGAACAGAACTGTTGAGGAAATTCTCTATCCTGCAATGGAGGACGGCAAGATTGATATTATAATCGGCAAGGGTCCTTCTGCAAGGAGCTATCAGCTTTCTCTGCCAAGGTTTACGCTTATCGGTGCCACAACGAGGGCAGGGCAGATTTCTGCCCCTTTGCGTGACAGATTCGGTGTTATTCTCCGTTTGGAAATGTATTCAAATGAAGAGCTTGCAAAAATTGTTAAGCGTTCAGCAAATATTTTGAATATTGCCCTT
>JBJEPO010000086.1:0-2380 GCA_051881275.1 Eubacterium sp.
CATTAATGAGAACAGCGTCCTCGTAGTTATAGCCCTCCCAGGTCATAAATCCGATAAGAGCGTTCTTACCAAGTGAGATTTCACCGTTGCAGGTTGCAGGGCCGTCGGCAATTACCTGACCGTCTGCAATCTCCTGATGCAGTGAAACGATAGGACGCTGGTTGATGCAGGTGCCCTGGTTAGAGCCGCTGAACTTAACAAGCTTGTATTTATCAACCTCTTTGTCCTTAGTTGTGATTTCGATTGTATCGGCATCTACCGCAGTAACGGTACCGCCGCGCTTTGCAATAACAACAACACCTGAATCGTATGCAGCCTTATATTCCATACCTGTGCCGACAACGGGAGCCTCTGTTTTAAGAAGCGGAACAGCCTGACGCTGCATGTTAGCACCCATAAGAGCACGGTTTGCGTCGTCGTTTTCAAGGAACGGAATCATTGCGGTAGCAACTGATACAACCATCTTAGGCGATACGTCCATATAATCCACTCTTTCGGGAGGAAGAGTAAGGAACTCGTCACGGCATCGGCAGGTTACCTTTGAATTAAGGAAGTGACCTTCCTCATCAAGAGGCTCGTTTGCCTGTGCTACAACAAAATCATCCTCAACGTCGGCAGTCATATAAACTACTTCGTCTGTAACAATTCCTGTTTCCTTATCTACCTTACGGTAAGGAGCCTCAATAAATCCGTATTCATTAAGGCGGCTGTAACAAGCAAGGTAGGAAATAAGACCGATGTTAGGACCTTCGGGAGTTTCAATAGGACACATACGTCCGTAATGTGTATAGTGAACGTCACGAACCTCAAAGCCTGCACGGTCTCTTGAAAGACCGCCGGGACCGAGGGCTGAAAGACGTCTCTTGTGTGTAAGCTCTGCAAGAGGGTTGTTCTGGTCCATAAACTGTGAAAGCGGTGATGAACCGAAGAACTCTCTGATAGCGGCAACAACAGGTCTGATATTAATAAGAGCCTGAGGTGTGATTGCGTCCTCGTCATCCTGAGCCTGAAGAGTCATACGCTCACGGATAACACGCTCCATTCTTGTAAATCCGATGCGGAACTGATTTTGAAGGAGCTCGCCTACGGCACGGATACGGCGGTTTCCGAGATGGTCAATATCGTCGGTGCTGCCTACGCCGTTGGCAAGATTAAGAAGATATGATACTGTTGCGAAAATATCGTCAACGATAATATGATTGGGAATAAGGTCGTCGTGGCGGATTTTGATTTCTGCTTCAAGAGCCTCTTTGTCATCACCGCACTTATCCATAATTTCGGAGAGAACACGGTATGAAACCTTCTCGTTAATGCCGAGAGCCTTAAAATCAACGTCAATATATTTCTTTGCATCAACCATTCCGTTTGATACAACTTTAATTTCTCTGCCGCTTTCAAGACGTACGAACGCAAACATAACACCTGCGTCCTCAATCTCCATAGCCTTTTCCTTAGTCAGCTTTTCGCCCTCGTCGGCAAGAAGCTCGCCCTGAGGAGAAATAACGGGACGGCTGAGAACCTGACCGGCAAGACGGTCAAACATACCCAGCTTTTTGTTGTACTTATATCTGCCCACTCTGGAAAGGTCATAACGGTGAGCGTCAAAGAACAAGCCGTCAAGATGAGCCTGTGCAGTTTCAAGTGTGGGAGGCTCGCCGGGACGAAGCTTTTTGTAAACCTCAAGAAGCGCTTCCTCCTGATTCTTGGTGGTATCCTTTTCTATTGTGGCTTCAATTCTCTCATCATCGCCGAAAAATTCTCTTATTTCAGCGTCGGTACCCAAGCCGAGAGCACGGAGGAATGTGGTAATATATATTTTTCTGTTCTTATCAATACGAACATAGAAAAGGTCGTTGGCGTCGGTTTCATATTCAAGCCATGCACCACGGTTAGGAATTACTGTATTGGTATAAAGCTCCTTACCTGTCTTATCGTGCTCCATGTGGTAATAAACACCGGGAGAACGGACAAGCTGGGATACAATACATCTTTCGGCACCGTTGATAACAAATGTTCCGGCATCTGTCATAAGCGGAAAATCACCCATAAAGATTGTATTTTCCTTAACCTCGCCTGTTTCCTTATTCTGAAGTCTGGCTCTGACTTTAAGAGGTTTAGCATAGGTAACGTCACGGGCTTTGCACTGTGCAATAGAATATTTAGGCTCGTCATCCATGGAATAATCAATGAAATCAAGAATAAGATTACCTGTGTAGTCGGTTATTGAGCCGATGTCACGGAAAACCTCTTCAAGACCTTCATCAAGAAACCACTGATAAGACTTCTTCTGCACTTCAATAAGGTTAGGCATCTGCATAACTTCATTGATTTTCGCAAAGCTTTTTCTTGTGGTGGTACCAAGCTGTACGTCTTTCACATT
>JBJEPO010000087.1:0-13173 GCA_051881275.1 Eubacterium sp.
TCCTCGGCAATCTTAATACCGTTAATGGTGTAGAAGTTAATGTCATTTTCTGCAATGTATCTCTTCATACTTGCAGGAAGCTCCTTGTCAAGCTCCTCAGGAGTCCAGATACAGTTAAGAAGGAATGTTCCGCCGGGAACAAGGTCCTGAACCATATCATACTTTGTAACATAAGAAGGATTATGGCATGCAACGAAGTTAGCCTTATTAATAAGGTATGTTGATGTAATCGGTGATGAACCGAAACGAAGGTGAGATACTGTGATACCGCCTGACTTCTTTGAATCGTAGAAGAAGTAGCCCTGAGCGTACATATCTGTATGGTCGCCGATAATCTTGATAGAATCCTTATTGGCACCTACTGTACCGTCGGAGCCGAGACCCCAGAACTTACAAGAGGTTGTACCGGCAGGTGTGGTATCGGGTGTTTCTTTAATTTCAAGTGAAAGATTTGTTACGTCGTCCTCAATAGAAAGAGTAAATGTTTTCTTTGGCTCGGGAGCGTTCATATTTGCATAAACTGCAATTATGTGAGCAGGAAGAGTATCCTTTGAGCCCAAGCCGTAACGTCCGCCGTAAACGGGAACTGCGTCAAATTTTGTACCCTTAAGTGCGGCAACAACATCAAGATAAAGAGGTTCGCCAAGTGCACCCGGCTCTTTTGTTCTGTCAATAACAGAAATTTTCTTAACGCTGTCCGGAATAGCAGAAACAAGATGCTCAGCAGAGAAAGGTCTGTAAAGATGAACTGTAACAAGACCTACCTTTTCGCCTCTTGCGTTGAGGAAATCAACGGTTTCTTTAATAGTATCGCATACAGAGCCCATAGCAATGATAATACGCTCTGCATCGTCTGCGCCGTAGTAGTTAAAGAGCTTGTAATCTGTGCCGATTTTTTCGTTAACCTTATTCATATACATCTCGGTAGCGGCAACAGCGTCGTTGTAATACTTGTTACAAGCCTCTCTGTGCTGGAAGAAGATGTCTGAATTTTCGGCAGAGCCTCTAAGTACAGGATGCTCGGGGTTAAGTGCTCTTTCTCTGAAGGCCTTAACATCATCCATATCAAGCATATCACGAAGGTCCTCGTAATCCCATACTTCAATCTTCTGTACCTCGTGGGAGGTACGGAAGCCGTCAAAGAAATGCAGGAAAGGAACGCGGCTCTTTAATGTTGCAAGGTGTGCAACTGCGCCAAGGTCCATAACCTCCTGAACATTTGCGGCACAGAGCATAGCATAGCCTGTCTGACGGCATGCCATAACGTCGGAATGGTCGCCGAAAATGTTAAGGGCGTGGGTTGATACGCATCTTGCTGATACGTGAATTACGCTGGGGATAAGCTCGCCGGCGATTTTGTACATATTTGGAATCATAAGGAGAAGTCCCTGTGAAGCCGTATAAGTAGTGGTAAGAGCACCTGCGGAAAGTGAGCCGTGAACTGCGCCTGCTGCGCCGCCCTCTGACTCAAGCTCAGCAACTTTTACTGTTTGACCGAAAAGGTTTTTTACGCCTCTGGCAGCCATTGCGTCAGTCTCCTCAGCCATTGGAGATGACGGAGTGATAGGATAGATGCCTGCAACTTCCGTAAAAGCATAGCTTACGTGAGCGGCAGCACTGTTACCATCCATGGTTTTCTTTTTTCTTGCCATTGGAAAATTCCTCCTGGATAAAAATTATTATAGATATACAAAATACAATTTTGCTGTATTTGCATTTTGTCCACCCTGTATTGTAGCACAATGTTATTCTAAATTCAATGAATATTTTTGCATATTTATGTATTTTTAATATATTTTTATCGCAAAAGCAAAACAGCGTGCGGAAAATTCTGCACGCTGTCAAAATTACGCTGAATATTTTAGTCGTCTTAGTCGTCCTCGCCGATAATTATTTGCACGGGATTTGCGTTGATTTTGGCGGAGGAGCTGTTTGTACCAACGGTGGCGTTAAAGGTCTGTACGCCCCTTTCGGTTTCAATTTCAACCTTAACGCTGACGTCCTTTTTATATTTCTTCTCGGAGGTATATGTATAATCCGTGCCGTCAAGCACAACGCTGTCCTTCTTTACTTCCTTGTCGTTAATATAAATTACAATCTGCCTTTTTGTTGTGGATGATTCAAGAGGAAGATTAACGGTTACGTCAATATATCTTGACGACGCTTTTTTTGCCGCAGTTGTGGTTACCTTTGCGGTGGATTCCTTGCCGTTTGATTTTGATGTGACAACATTATTTGCGGCGTTGGTGCCGTTTTTGGCGGTTGTGGTTTTTGACGAGCCGCCGTTGCCGCTTGATGAATTTGAACCGGAGCTTGAGCCGGAATTTGAATCACCGCCCACAACCTGAGTTACGGTAACGTATTTTCCGTTTTCAACGGTGGTAAGCACCTTGCCGCTTTCATCGGTAACAACCTCCGTTACGGTTTGATTTGTCTGACCTGCCTGTGTGCTTTCGCCTGTATCGTCACCGGAGGAACCGCAGGCGGCAAATGAAGCGGTAATAATTCCCGCCATAACAAGAGCAAATAAACCTTTAAACTTTTTCATAACTACACCTCGTAAATTTTATATAAAATCCTGCACCGACGCATCGCTGGGCATACGCCAGTCACCTCTCGGGCTCAGCGAAACAGAGCCTACCTTGGGGGAGTCGGGTATGCAGGAACGTTTAAACTGACTCATAAAAAACCGCTTAATAAACACTTCAAGCCATTTGTCAACGGTATCTTTATCATATTTGCCGTCAAATGCTTTTACGGCAAGGGCAGACAGCTTTGCTTTGTCAAAGCCGAATCTGATGAAATGGTAAAGGAAAAAGTCGTGAAGCTCATAGGGGCCGATATTATCCTCCGTTTTCTGAGCAATTTTTCCGTTTTCATCAGGAGGCAAAAGCTCGGGAGAAACAGGGGTATTAAGCACATCACGGAGTATTTGAGCCGTTTTTTCATCACTTATATCTGCAACATATTCAACAAGATACCGTACAAGTGTTTTCGGCACGGAGGCGTTAACGCCGTACATAGACATGTGGTCGCCATTGTAGGTGCACCAGCCCATAGCAAGCTCGGACAAATCGCCCGTACCCACCAGCAGACAGCCGTATTTGTTAGCCAAATCAAATAAAATCTGCGTGCGTTCTCTCGCCTGAGTGTTTTCGTAGGTTATATCCTTAACATCGGGATTATGGTCAATATCCTTCATGTGCTGAATACAGGCGTCCTTTATGCTTATTTCCTTAACGGTAACGCCGAGAGATTTCATAAGCTCTATCGCATTATTATAGGTTCTGTCGGTGGTGCCGAAGCCGGGCATAGTAACGCCGATAATGTCGCTTACAGGCTTATTAATCAGCTTCATAGCCTCAACCGCCACAAGCAGAGCAAGGGTTGAATCAAGTCCGCCCGAAATACCGATAACACAGCCCTTTGAGCCAACGTGCTCAAGGCGTTTTGCAAGACCGGATGACTGAATGGCAAAAATCTCCTCGCAACGCTCACGCCTTTGTTCCGTATCCGACGGAACAAAGGGATAAGGGTCAACAAAGCGATATTTTAAATCATTATTGTCATTGCTTACAGGCGTTGGCTCACAGCAACAATCACAGTTGTTTTCAAAGCTCATATTTTTTTGACGCAGAGTGTTAAGCCTTTCATAATCAATATCTGCAACGGTTATGACATTTTCTCTTGAAAAGCGTTTGCCCTCGGCGATAATTGCGCCGTTTTCGGCAATAATGGTTGCGCCGGAGAAAACCAGGTCCGTAGTGCTTTCGTGAACGGAGGCACCGGCATAAACATAACCGCAAATACATCTGGCAGACTGATTTAAAACTAAATCACGTCGGTACTGCGCCTTTGAAACATATTCATCACTGGCTGACAGATTTACAATAATATTTGCGCCGTCAACGGATAACTGTGATGACGGAGGATTAGGCACCCACAAATCCTCGCAAAGCTCAATTCCTACGGTTACACCGTCACAAATTTCAATCCTTGCACCTATTTCAGCCTCATATTCATTGCTGAAATCCTCTGCGTTTTCGCCTGAAACAAACCAGCGTTTTTCATAAAACTCGTTATAATTTGCAATATTATTTTTCGGCGTTATGAGCCTAATCTCGCCGTCAAAAATTGTATATGCACAATTTAACAATTTATTTTTGCTGACATAAGGAGCGCCCACAATAACGTAAATATTCTTGCCCCTTGTGTATTCCGTGATTTCACGCAGAGCGTTTTTTGACGCATTTTGCAGTGCTTTTGTAAAAAACAAATCCGCACAGGTGTAGCCTGTAACGGAAAGCTCCGGCGTAACAAGAAGCCTTACTTCCTCTTTACAGCAATAATCAATCGCCTTTTTTATTTCTTCCTTATTATAGGTGGGGTTTGCCACCTTCAGCTTCAGCGAGGCGCTTGCAGCTCTTATCATTGAATAATTCATTCTGTCACCGCTTACATAGTATCAGTTATTTGTTAATAATCTATAAATCAAAGATTAAATCATTGTAATTTTAAACTTAAATGAGACGGTTTCGTCACAGTCAAGGATTGTCATTCCCCTTTTATCCTCAAAAACATCCGTTTCATCTGAACAGCTTGAAATTCCCGTCCAAGGCTCAAGGGCAACAAAATCCGCATTACCGCAGGCAGACCATACAAGCAGATTTGTCATATCCTGATATTCAAGCTTGATTCCTCTGCCCTCAGGTCCGATTAGGGTTGCACATTTTGAGTCAATATTGTCAAAAATCATTGCATCCTTTTCTTCAAAAAGACTGTGCCGAAGATTAATCGTATCGCTGTTATCAAGTGCAGGATATATTTTGCTTACATCAACAAGACCTGTATGGTGGTCGGGACGAAGTATTCCCCTTGTCATTGCTTTATCAAAAACCACCCTGTAATCCTCAAATTTTTCGCCTTTGCACAAGGGGCAGTTAAAGGCAGGATGACCGCCGATAACGAAAGGCATTTTTTCACGTCCTGTATTAGTGATAATGTATTCGTTTGTAACGGTACTGCCGACAATAGTATATTTTATTTTTAGCTGATAATCAAAGGGATATGCTTTTTTTGTTTCGTCACTGCTGTTTTGCACAAAAGTTACGGAATTTTTATGCTGTTCAACCAAGGTGAACGGATTAATTCTCGCAACTCCGTGGCGTTTCATATTGCACTCTTTGCCGAAGGCATAAGCCTTTGAGTCGGGCAGAACACCAACGATTGGAAAGCATACGGGAGCCTGACCGGACCAGTGCTCGCTGTCCCCCTGCCACAGATATTCAATACCGTCTTTTTTCAGTGAGTTAAGCATTGCGCCCTGCAGTCCCACAACTGCCGTGGCGTCTGCGCTTGTAATTTTATACTGCATAATATCATCCTTATCTTCGTTTAGGGTAGCGGTAATAATCACAATAATTATAACTTAAATTATTATGTAATGCAATATTGAAAATATAATGCATATAGTATAGAATATAATTACCGAATATAATTATCACCCGGGAGGATAAATTATGGATATTGAATCATATATACACGAGGCAATATTTGAAGAAAAAGACAAGTACACTTATCTCTACGAGCTTATATGGCAGAATTTTACAGAGGACGGCTTTGTTATCACCGATGAGCAGGGCCACGAAATTGACAGCGTGCTGAAAGCAACGGCTATTCAAAACCTTATCGGCGAATTTGTTTACAGAATGTATGACGAGGTTAACGAAACAGGCTTTGAGGATGTAATAGAGTATCTTGCAAATCTGGGAATAGGCGTTGACGAAATAATAAAATACTGCGAAGGTGAGCCGGAAATTGACGTTGACGAGGACGACGATGAAGCAACTGTAAAAAATGCGCTGGACTATTGCACCGAAATTGTTGCGGACAAGATGCTTGAATTATTCTCGGCAGACGACATTTTTGATTATATGTTCTGCGCCACCTACGATTTTGAGCAGGATTTCACCTTTGCATTTGAAGATGTTGATGAATTTCAGGCATTTGTGGATTCAAACACCGAAAGGCTTGACCAATATAAAGAGGAATATCCTTCTGTACTGAATTGGATAGAGAGAGGTATGATTGTTTAGTGAATAAATTTGTCAAAGGAACACTGTGCGTACTGTCGGCAGCTGTAATGCTTTGCCCGATGCTTGCCGGATGTACGCAAAAGCAGGAGCCGCTGGAATTTACCGGCAGTGATTACACAATACCCGAGCTTGATTTAAGCGTTAAGCCGGATAATATTGACAGTAAATACGATTATCTATACGAGCTTACAACCGTTGATGACTCGGAAAACTATATGGCTCATCCGGATTCCGTTCTGCTGAAAAACGGAAATATACTTACAATGTATCCCAAAGGACACGGCAAGGGCGCTGTGCTAAACAGAATAAGCACCGACGGCGGTAAATCCTGGAGCGAAAGCATACAGAACACGCCGAAATCCTGGGAGGATTCTCAGGAAACTCCCACCGTTTACCGCTTGCAGTTCACCGACGGCAAAGCCGAGGATAAGCTGATAATGATTTCGGCAAATCCCCAGTGGGGAGACGACCCCACCGACGGCGGATTTAATTGCAGTGTATCAAATGACGAGGGACAAACCTGGACGGAATTTGAAACCTTTTACGACGTTAACAGTGACTGCCCCGTTATACCGATAGTTGCAATGTCAAGTCTGACACAGCTTAAAGAAAACGGAAAATTCGTTGACAAGTGGATGGGACTTTTCCACGACAGAGATTTTTACAACTACAAAACGATACTTACCTTTGATGAAAAAGGCAATCCCCAATGGAGCAAGCCGGAAAAATATTTCAGCGCATACAGGGACATTGAGGAAAAGTCAAATATGTGCGAGGTGGAGGTTATAAGAAGTGAGCAGGGACAGGGCGACGAGCTTTGCCTGATTTCCCGAAGCAACACAAAGCAAATGAACTCTCTTATCTCCTTTTCTCAGGACGAGGGAAAAACCTGGAGTCAGCCTGTTGAAGCACCTGCCGCATTAAACGGTGAGCGTCACAAGGCGGAATGGACAAAGGACGGACGCCTGTTCATCACCTTCCGTTCCATTGAAAGAGGTCAAAAGGCAAAGGAAAATGCCAAGGAAAGCACTATGGGCGGCTGGATAAGTGAGGGCTGGGTTGCCTGGGTAGGCACTTATGATGACCTTAAAAACGGCAATGAGGGACAGTACAGAATTAAGCTTGCACACATTTACGAAAAAGGACAGAAGGAGCCGGAATACTACGCAGGCGCAGACACCGGCTACTGCGGAAATGTTGTGCTTGACGACGGTACAATTGTCACATCAAGCTACGGAAAATTTGACCCGAAAAATAAAATAAAATTCGGCACCGATTTAAGAACCTACATAGCGTCAAAGCGCATAAATCTTAACGATACCGACGAGCTTGTAAAGCAATTAAACAGCTAATTACAGAGAACAACGGCACAAAAGCATTAAGCCTTTGTGCCGTTAATTTATTTATACCGATTTGTTGGATTTATCCGCCGATGGCTTTGCCGATTTTACACTGTCGGGCATATTTTCGTCAGTGACCATCATAGGCAGATAGCGTTTGTTAATATCATTTGTATCATATTCAAAAATCACATACCATTCTGAATTGTCGCAATACCTAAAATCAACTGCCTTTGAGTAGATGGTTGATATTGCTTCGGCATCTGTAACCGCAGTAAATTTTGAAAAATCAATTTGGTTGTTTGAATTTTGAATTAAGGAGTTTTCGTCATAATACGTTGTATCATCATAAAATCCGTAATCGTCATCCTGCGACCAAAAGCTTGTAAAATTATCAAAAATACTGTTATAAACAAACATAGAATAATATTTTTTATCCTTTAAAACATCCTTCCTGCTGATACAGTAAACGGATTTTAAAGAATTTTTTGAAATTTCAATATCCTTGTCCTTTAAAGCTCCAACAGATTTAAGATAATTTACGGTATTAGTCATATATGGATAAACACGGTATGTATAATCATATCCGTATCCGGTATAGGCGTCGGTATCATCATATATTTCCTCAACAAATGCTTTTTCATTCTCAATCTCATTATATGATGTAAAGCCTATACTGCAAAGTGATTTTTCATCACTTTTGAAATATTGGTCAGGCTTTGTATTGAGCAAATCCTTCAAAAGTGCTTCCCTCAGCTCCGGGGTATTTGAAGGAACCTTTGTATCATCGCCGGTGGAATAATAACCAATATAGAATTGACCGTCTGCAAGGCTGTCTGACGGAATATCATATTCCGTATTCTGTGTAGCTGTGGAGAAGCCGTATTTTTTAACTTTATCCCTGAAGGTGCTTTTACCGTATTTCTCGGGGAGAAGATTGGACTTAAGCTCATTTTTATAGGACTCTGTTTGAGTAAGAGAAAGCACGCTGTAATTTACGTCAGCGGAAACATTTTTATAATAGCGGTAAACATTTTTACCGTTTTTCAGCCTATATACCACATAAATCATATTCTTGTCGTCGGTTGAGTCGTTTTTAACAATTTTTTTAGCGGTTTCGGTAAATATTTTCAAATCATCTTCGCCCTCAAAAACGCCGAAATCATTATCTAAAAACGAATCGCTTTCGGGAATTCCGTTATAATACGATGGATATGAGTTAGTCAAAGCAAATTTGTCGTCAACAATATTATTGGAAATATAAGCCGCCTCAACCTTATCATACTCGGGAACATAAGATGAATATCCAAATCCTCCGCCTATAAGCACTGCACTGAACACAGCGGTAAACACCGTAACAACGGCGGCAGTAGCATAGCTGTGCTTCGGAAGAACGATTTTTTTATTCAGTATTGCAGAGATTACCAGGGAGCAAAGCAATGCCATAACTACGGAGATAACGGCAGTAACCGGCTTTGACAAAGTATCAATAAGTATATATGCTGAATATGCCGCCACAAGAAGTGATGCAGAAACCGAAATAAATACTATTGCCGGTTTGTTTGAGGAGAAAATTCCTGTTTTTTCCGCTTTTCTGTTAATAAACAATCTTTTCGCCAGGAATATTAACGCTATGCTGATAATTGCCCACACAATAATCGGCAGAATATATTTGAACCCGGGATATGCAAAGCCTTTTTCGCTGTAACAAATTGAATAGATATCATTTGCAGGTGTATTACTGCCGGCAGGAACACCGAACATAAACGGATTTACAATGGTTGTTTCAAGATACAGCGGTCTGTGAAAATAATATTCTCCGTAGGAATACAGATACATACTGTCAAGTGAAGATGTACGGCTGTATCCGTCGAGAAATGCCGAATTAAACTGGTCACAGAGAACAGTTAAAATATACGGAAATCCCATAAGAGACAATCCGAAAAGCACGCCTTCAAGCATAGTGTAGCAAAGGGCAAGTGCAACGCTCATAAACGCAAATGACGTAAGCATATACACCATACTTTCGGCAAAAAGCCAAAATCCCATTATAAGCATAAACCGTGCATTGCCGAACAGGTGAACATTAACAATTACGTCAACAATCAGCGGAACAAGTATTGTTCCTGCCATAAGTGACACGCTTGCAAGCACTCTGTTTTTATACATTGCGGCTCTGTCAATAGGCATTGAGAAGAACACATTTACCTTTTTCTTTCTCATAATATAGCTGAAGGAAAACAGAGCGAATAAAATGCCTACTACACAACAGGATAAGCCTATGCTTTCATTCATATTAGACGTAAGATAATAAGCATACATATTTTTTGCGGCGGCTATGCCGTATAATGTACCGTCATCTGACATACTGTTTGTCAATTCCCAAATATTGTAGAGAAAATTTTCCGACATTACAACAAGAGAGATAACAGCAGGCACAATTATTGATTTGTAAGACTGTTTTAAATCATAGGATGCAGTTCTTTTATCAACTGAATATTTTTTTGATGTCATACTTATTATCCTCCATTTCATTTAAAAATACTTCTTCAAGAGAAAGGGTAACGCTGTCAATATGTATAGGATTAAGAGCGTGGAATATACCCTCGTCAAAATCGGAATTAACAATAATCTGCGCCATTTTGCCGTCAATTTCAAGGCGTCTGTTGACAATGCCTGCAAAAATTTCGGGATTAACATTTTCCTTAAAGAAAATCCTGTATTTTTTGTAAGCACTGTTAATATCGTCAACATTAACGTCCATTGTCACTCTTTTGCCGTTAATCAGCGCCACATTATCGCAGATATTTGAAACCTCCTGAAGATTGTGAGAGCTCATTATCATTGAGCATCCGCTGTCCGCCAAATATTCAAGAAAAATCTTTTTAAGCATATTGCGCTTTTGCGGGTCAATACCGTCAAAGCATTCGTCCAAAAGCAGATATTTAGGCATTGAAGCCATTGCCAGCACCAATTCCGCCTGTCTTTTCATTCCCTTTGAAAAGGATGAGATATTTTTTGTAACGTCAAGACCCATTGCGTTAACCATATTACAGTAAACCTTGTCGGAAAAGTTAGGATAATAGCCCTTGTAAAATTTTCTCATTCTGTCAAGGCTTGCAGTGCGGTTAAAATGCAAATCGTCGGGAACAAAAAACATTTCCCTGCGTGCCGCCGGATTATCGTAAACGTTAATTCCGTCCATAAGCACCTCACCGCCGTCAGGCTTATATATACCTGCGCAAACCTTCAGCAAGGTTGTTTTACCGGCTCCGTTATAGCCTACAAGTCCGTAAATAGACGATTCCTTAACCTTTATATTTATATTTTCAATGGCGGTAAGCTCGCCGAATTTTTTTGTAACATTATTTATTTCAATCATCTGTGTCACCCTCTTTGTAAACGCTGTCAACCAAATTTATTACGTCCTGCTCACTTACGCCCTTGGCTTTTGCTGACTGAACCGTCAGCTTTATATCCTCCAGAGCTGTCTGTTTAATATGCTCGTTGCCAAGGGGATTGGAATTTACAAATACTCCCCTGCCCTGAAGCGAGCGTGTTACGCCGTCATTTTCAAGCTCCGTAAAAGCACGCTTTACGGTGTTTACGTTGAGATTTAGTTCCTTTGCCAAAACTCTTATTGACGGCAGTTGGTCTCCGGGCTTATATACCTCCATATTTATGAGCATAATTATCTGTTCCTTAATCTGTTCATAAATCGGCACTCTGCTATGGTAATCAATAAGAATCAATTTACTCATCTCCTTTCAGCATATTGCATTGCCGAACTGTGATATTACATCTATTACAGTTAAAATATATCATTATATATCCCATTTGTCAATAGAAATTTGAAAAATAATATAATAAAAATGCCTGCCCTTCGGCAGACATTTATCTGTAATCATATAATTTTGCATTTTCGGGATTTCGGTATTCGTGCTTTTCGTAATATCCGATTAACTCTCCGTCATCATCACGCAGGGCAACCATATACACATCCTTGTTTTCCTTTTCATTATGATATGTATATATTATATTGTTGTCACTGCCGGCGGCAAACCACTCAACCGTTCTTTTTATGATTTCCCTTGAGTTATCATTATGGCAGTCCAGCAGGCTTTTACCTAAAAGGTTCGCACCGCCGTATTTTTCATAACGAGCAACTGCTGTGGGATTTATATATATAATGGTATGAGCCAAATCACAGATTACGACTGCGCATTTGTCTTGGTCAATAATGCTTTTGAAATATTTTGATAAATCCATTTTACACTCCGATATTACAGTCCGAAAAAGTCCTCGGCATTTTTTATGCTGTTGTATTTACGCTTTGTAAGCTCTCCGTTATCAGTCTGTTTAAGAGTTTCACCGGCACTGTCAAGCTGATAAAAGCTCTGCTCGCTTCCGGCACCGTTATCCATAATAATTTGGTCACCGGAAATTTCAAAGGTGCCCTCAAAGGTGCTTGTCTGCCAATTAGACTGACCTTTTTTATAATACTTTGTGGAAATAAAGTCACCGCTTTTATCAAATTTGATTGCGTAAATTGTATATTCGTCGCCGTTTTTTTCAGGCTCGGTGTACCAAAATGAATTATAAATGTATTCGGCACTGACGGCTTTTTGGGTGGTGCTTTGGGTTGTTGTCTCTTTTTTCGTTGTGGTTTCCTTAACCGTTGTAGTCTCTCCGGCAGGTATGGTTTCAATACGGCTGTCGGTATGGTCAAAGATTATATCGGATATATCCTCGTAATCCCCTGCCGTAAAATTAACCGTCTGTGTATAAATATATACCGTCGGGTCATTTACGAAGGAAAAATTCATTTGGAAGGTAAAGGTATAATTTTCTCCGTCAGCAACAGCCGGCTCATCATCAAGATAAAAGAATATTGTGCGGAAGGTTTCGTCTATGCTTTTTGTGTATTCATAATTTGTAGTGACGGGCTCTTTAGACTGCGCATTTTTGTCAGTTATGTCATAATCATAAAGGGTAACGCCGTGAATCAGCTCAACGTTTGAATCGTCAGGCAAATCAACATATACCACCGGCTCATCATCATTAATCAAGCCTGTTCCGGCAGAAAATGTCAGCTTTGGCTGTTCGTCCTCTTTAAGATAATAATTTTCCATATAATAATATGTTCCGAAAGCGGCGGCGGCAATAACCGCAATAGAAAGCAGTACAACTATAGCCGTACTCTTACCGCTGTTCTTCTTTGCTTTGACAGGCTCCTGCTTAGGCTTGTCCTGTGTGGTAATAACAAAATATCCCTCGCCGTCATTACAGGCGGCTCCGCAGTTGGGGCATATCCTTGTATCAGGATTAATCCTTGCTCCGCAGTTGTCGCAATGCTTCATATCTTCACCTCATTTTCGTGGTTGTGCGTCTTTTCACCACATAATATAACACTTTTAAATAAATTTCACAACCGCAAAATAAAAATTGTCAGTATTTGTTTACAAACAGAAAACGATGTGGTACTATCAATATAAATCAAACTATTTTTCTTGGTATGGTATAATAATCTCCAACATTCAATTGGTTCTAACTTATTGTAGTTCCCTAATTTTTCTTGGTATGGTATAATGATGGAGGTATTAAGTTCCCTGCTCGGTCTATTGTAGTTCCCTAATTTTTCTTGGTATGGTATAATGCAAGCAATGTAAAAAGGCTTGTGTTTTCTATTGTAGTTCCCTAATTTTTCTTGGTATGGTATAATGCAAGCAATGTAAAAA